>JANWYL010000008.1 GCA_025056955.1 Sandaracinaceae bacterium
AAAATGGCGTTCTTGGACATTATCAAAAGGAGCATGGGTTTGGTCACCTCTCCAGGTCAAAAGGTGAACCACGCGTCGGTTGAGAGGGTGGGCAGAAGTTGGTGTTCGCTCCCACCTTACTTTCTTATCCCGCTTGGGCTACTTCTCCTTTTGGGTGTTGAATGTGGTCAGCACCATTCAAACTCGATTGAAGCTTTTGTTGTGCGGGTGACAGATGGCGACACCATGGTGGTGAAGATTGGTGAGAAAGAGGAGCGGGTGCGCCTAATTGGGGTAGACGCGCCAGAAAAAGATCAGGTACCATGGGGTGAAAGGGCGAAGGAATTTGTGGAATCGATGACAAGGGGGCGCACGGTACGTCTTGAATTCGACGTGGAGCCGCGGGATCGCTATGGCCGCCTCCTCGCCTATGTCTACGTTGACTCCACCCTGCTCAATCTCGAACTCCTGAAAGAAGGCCTTGCCATGTTGTACACCGTGCCCCCAAACGTTCGGCATGTCGAAGCATTTCGCCGTGCCCAAAAGGAGGCAAGAGAAAATGAGAGAGGAATCTGGGACGAAGAAGAGGGGCTTGAAGAAAGCCCTTCAGCCCATCGCAAGCGCAAGCGCACAGCCCACAACTAGCAGCTCACTAACTGCAAGACAATAAGCTTTTGCACCGGCCTCCTTCACATATGCCACTTATGCATTCCTCCGCTCGACTACACCCCTCACCATTCTTCTTCAGCCTTTTACATTGGCCATTCACACAACCAAGCTCACCAGCGCACGCTTCCATGCAAGCCTCACCTTCTCTTGTTGGAAGAGGCTGGCATTTCCCACTCGAATCACAGAAATGCCCTTCGGGACACATTGGGGGTATTGCCTCTTCAAAACAAGAATCCCCCGCCCTGCTCGCCAACCGAACGCAACGGTAGCGCCCATCCATCATTGGATCCGAAGCACACGCTAGGCCTTCCTGACATAACTCGCCTGCAGGATCGCACTCCATCCCCTCTGTCTTGTTGCGAGAAGGCTTCTTGCAGGTGCCGAAGCCACCCTCATCCACTCCAATACAGGCCAATCCCACTGCACAATCGCTCGTTGTCAAGCAACTTTCACCCTCTTTTCTGAGCTCGACGCATTGCCTATCAATGCATGCCAAGCCATTCTGGCATATCCCATCACACCCTTCGCCCCTCCCAGGCAGCCGCTTACATGTTCCCCCCCCTCTCTCGCAAATGAACTCATCACAAAACAAGCCAGCTTTGCATTCGAGGGGGTGAGCACATCTTTCTCCCTCGTTTTTGGATCCACGAAGCACAAGTTGACACTCTGGAGCATTATTGATCGGATCGGGTACACACGCCTGGGCTGAGCGTTTGGCTGCACTCAAGCACCGACATGCTTGCCCCGAATCGAAACGTAAGCCTTCTGCTTCGACGAGCACTCTCCACTCGAGCCGTACTCCGCTGACACACGTCTCGAAATCACCAGCAATCCCACAATTTTCATGGGCGCGGCAAATCGCTTGCGCAAGCTCAGTCAACCATGGTTCGTACTCATTTGGGCATCCTCCCCCCCCTCCACCTCCATCTCCTCCACAACCCCACGCAATCGCGCTGAGGCCACAGCCCATCGCAATCGACAGCCATGATAGACGCTTCCTTCTGTTTGAAGTAATCATGTTCCCTCCAACCTCGAATGGGATTTAGTATCCTAGGCCACTCAAGGCAAAAGCGGATGCATCACATCGCTCTTGCTTTGAGCACCCCCCTTGCCAGCTGAATGTGGACGAGCGCCCCTTGAGGCACATCGCTTGGGCTTCTTACGATCGTGCTGCTCTCTTGCAAAAAAACAATCGCATATCCCCGCTCAAGAACAGCAAGGGGGGAAAGCGCATGCAACGCACGAATCTGCTCAGCAAAGCGAGCTTTCTTTTCGCGACTGATCCGTTCAACCAAACGATAAAGCGCCTGGTTCAAGTGCTCCAAGTGGCGCCGGTCTTTATCAATCGATTTGCTTACAATCAGGGGGGCTTGGGCTTCGAAACGCGTAAGGACCCGTCGATGCGCCTCTAAAATCCTATGCAGAGGGGGCTCAAGGCGCTTTGCTGCTTCCTCGAGCTGGTTGTTCAAGCGCTTCAAACGCAGCCTCGGCTCTGCTCGCCCCAAGCGCTCGATCAGGTCCTCCAATTTCGCCCGCCACTCCCGCATTTTGGAGCGAGCGATGCGCTCCAGCTGACGCTGGAGGTGGTCGATGGAAGGTCCTGCTTTCTTCGAAAACCTGTGAATGACTTGGAGGCTGCGGCTAAGCTTTTCGAGCACGAGCCTGAGCTCGCCAATGCGCTTGTCAATGCCCCCTTCAAGCGCCCTCAAGGCCCCAACGAGTTCTTGCTCAAGATTGCTCCGCAAAGGCACAACAGTCTCTGCCGCATGTGATGGCGTTGCGGCACGTTGGTCGGCACACAGATCAGCCAGCGTGACATCGATTTCATGGCCAATTCCAGTCACCACAGGAACACGTGCCCTTGCGATTGCCCGCAGCACCCTTTCATCGTTGAAAGCAGCCAAGTCCTCGCTTGCACCTCCACCACGGGCAACGATGATCACGTCGAGTGTGGGAATTGGAGCATTCTCAAGCGCTCGGATGGCCCGCACAATTTCCTCAGGCGCCTCACTCCCTTGAACTGAAGTGTGGCTCAGCACCAAGTGGGCTGGAAAACGCGCCAAGCTCACGCGCACAATGTCTCGCCACGCAGCGCCCTCCCGGCTCGTCACAACGCCAATTGTCCTTGGATACCTTGGTAAATGGCGCTTTTGACGCTTGGGGCCAAGCAAGCCTTCGTTCTCCAGTTTTTGGCGAAGTCGTTCGAGCTCCTCCGCTTTTGCTCCAGCCCCTACCGTATTGACTTCCCTTATCTGGAGCTGGTACTGCCCCCTTGGCTCATAGAGGGTCACTAGCCCACGCACCTTCAAGTGCAGGCCATTTTGGAGCTCCACTTTCAGGGCAGCCAAATCTGAGCGGAACATCACGCACTTTAACTGTGCCCGCTCATCGTTCAGCATGAAGTAGAGGTGCCCTTGCCGAGATTTCACAAGATCGCTGACTTCCCCCTCCACCCAAACCACTGGTAACGCGTGCTCCAAAAGCAAGCGAACCAGCCCATTGAGCTCGTGCACCTTCAGCACACCCTCTTGAAGGTGTGCAAGCAAGTGATCAACTGCATCGATCGAAACGGCGCTTGCTTGACCCATTTCTCAGTCTTTCTGCTTTAGTCTCCAAGCACGTAAGCAAAAATCAAAGGCACCACAATCGTGGCGTCGCTTTGGATCATGAATCGAGGAGTATTGACGTCCAGCTTACCCCACGTGATTTTCTCGTTAGGTACTGCTCCTGAGTAGCCTCCATAGCTGGTAATCGCATCACTCACCTGAGCAAAGTAGCCCCAAAACGGGAGATCTTCGATGTGCAAGTCTTTTATGATTGTCGGCACTGCACAGATCGCAAAGTCTCCCGCGATTCCTCCGCCAATTTGGAAAAATCCGACCGATGGGTGAGGCAGCTCTAAGCTTCCATCCGAGCGCCGACGATTTGCGCGCTTCGCAGCGTTGTAGCCACTGGCCTCCATGTACCACTGGATGAGGCTCTCCATTTGCTCAGTGCCTGTCTTCACCATTTGGTGATGAGGCAGTTCACCCTTCCACACAGAGGCGGCAAACATGTTTCCGCTCGTAGAATCCTCCCACCCAGGGGTGTAAATTGGAATGCCGGCTTCCATGGCTGCATAAACCCAGCTCTCCTCTTTTGGCCTTTGGAAATGACGACTAAAGGATGGGTCGCGAAGCACTTCGTAGACAAATTCGCTCGGAAGCTTTCGCTCCCCCCTCTCAGAGGCCTTTTTCAATACCCCTAGAAGTGCCTGCCAAAGCACGCGCATCGCTTCCTCTGGAATGCAGGTGTCGGTGACTCGGCTATAACCACTCAAAAATATTCGCTTCTCCTCCTCAGGGCTCAAAGCCCTCCAATCTGGGACCATTTTGTAATTCTCACCGCTGATGAGCTGGTAGATATCCTCCTCGAGATTGGCACCAGTGCACGAAACCGCGTGGACAAAGCCATTGCGAATCATCCGGCTGAGAATGCGCCCGATCCTCGCAGTGCTCATGGCTCCTGCCATCGCCACCAACATCTTCCCACCAGCTCGAATGTGGGCTTCATAGGTTTTGGCTGCTGCCAAAGTTTCACGGCTATTGAAGTGCAAAAATTGCTTTTCCATGAATTCTCGCACTGTGCTCATCGCTCTCCTCTTTTTCTTTTTGTGGATGGGGAGGAAAAAAATGCATGTTCTGGAATTGTCAAGGGGCACCATGTCTCCCATGACCATCAGCCATGTATTCAAAAGCGCAACTTTTTGCGTGTACTCTCGAAAATCAATCTGAGCCATGTCTCAAGAGCGCACAGAAGAGCCGACCCCCCGAAGGATCAAGCAAGCCCGCGAGCGCGGTCAAGTCGCACTCAGTCGAGACCTCCTTGGTGGATTGAGCATTTTGGTGCTCGCGATGGCATTGCCCTTCACTGCACAACAAGCGGGAAACGCATTTACCAGCCAACTGGCTCTATCCCTCGAAGCTGCACGAGAAGGAGAGGTACTGCCTCCCTCGCTCCCTCCCTGGAGCGTGGGAGCCATGGTGCTGAAAACGCTGCTTCCAGTTCTGACGGCCATCATGCTGGCTGGCACCCTGGCTTCCATCGCCCAAACCGGTCCTCTTTGGGCCCCCAAAGCGATTGGGTTCGATCCGAAACGCCTCGATTTGATTGCAGGCGTAAAGCGACTCTTGGGGAAAGACAACTGGATCGAGCTTTTGCGCACTCTCCTTAAATTATTGATCATCAGTTGGGTGTGTATCCGCTTCCTGTGGAATCAGTTTCCTCGCGCCCTATCCCTCGCCGGAAGCCCAGCTCAGGTGGTGCTTCATCGGCTGGGAGAGAGCACCAAAACCCTGCTCCTCCACGGAGGGGCCGCCATTTCCGCATTGGGTGCAGTGGATTTCCTCTACCGGCGGGCCAAATGGTGGCAGGACCTCCGGATGACCAAGGCAGAAGCCAAGCAGGAATACAAGGACACGGAAGGCGATCCCCACGCCAAGGCAGAAAGGGAACGTGTCCGCCAGGAGATTGCCCAAAACGACCTCGCTGAGGCAGTGCGACGGGCCACGGTGGTTGTGGTTAACCCCACGCGCCTCGCTGTGGCCCTGCACTACGACGAGACAAGCGAAGACAGTGTGCCCCAAGTTGTGGCCAAAGGCATGGAAGAACGCGCCCATTTCATACGCCGGATTGCCGAGGAAGCAGGTGTCCCCATCGTTCGCGATGTTCCCCTGGCGCAAGGCCTCTTCGAGCTGGAAGTGGGCGAAGAAATCCCTGAACGTCTCTATGAAGCGGTTGCAGCAGTGCTTTGGTTGGCATGGCTTGAACGCGGCGATGGTGAATCACCACAACTCCAATCCACCCCTGCTTCTCACGAAAGAAAGCAAACCAGATAGCGAAAGAAAGCAATCCGACGGAAGCGCTCAGGAGCACCGCAATGCCTTCAATTCGTTCAAGC
This sequence comes from Sandaracinaceae bacterium, assembly GCA_025056955.1. Lineage (GTDB taxonomy): Bacteria > Myxococcota_A > Polyangia > Polyangiales > Sandaracinaceae > JANWYL01. The sequence continues at coordinate 5,588 of JANWYL010000008.1, forward strand.
TCTCCCCATCCCTCCCCTCAGCCCTCTCCCCTCTCTTTCACCGACCTGACCCCCACCTCCCCTGCGCCACCCTCCCAGCCCCCTCCATCACCTGAACTTTTGCGCCTTGGGGTCAATCACCCCATATGCCATCTCGATCCTTCAACGACCCCATCAACAAGCCTTGGTCATCATTTGGTGCGGGCCCTTTCCATTGCCAATCACCTTGGGCGCTTGGAACGAGCCATCCAGCAACTCTCCTCCTCACCTTATCAGCAAACCATCACCCAATCCTTAAACGCTCTTTCAGAAGCTTTGCAGTTGGTTCAACATCTGATTGATCTTCAAAACGAAATTCAAAGCCAATCTCGTTGCATCCGACCAGCATGACCATCACCAAAAACGAAGCAGAGTGGTTGCTTCAACGACTCCTCCAAGGCCATACCCTGGCCTCACTTCTCGGGTTAACAAGCGATCAAGTCAGCGCACTATGCCACATCGCGAGGTGGGCTTCAACTGTCAATTTGCATCAGGCAGCGTGGATCTTGTGGAAAGGGTGCGTGGCCCTGAGTTCAACGCCCGAAAACCTCCTGGCCTTGGGGCATGCCGCTTTGGCCATTGGTGAATGTGCTTTCGCCGCAGAAGTTTCCCAATGCGTGTTGAATTCGCAAGCCATATCCCCCACCCTGCACGCCGAGGCTTGTATCCTTTGCGCTCGCTCTCTAATCCGCCAAGGCGCTCTGGAAGAGGCCTTGACCAAGCTCCAATCTCTTCCCCCTCACGCTCCCCCTCAGCTACAGAAGCTCGCTTCCTTGATGAAGACCTCAATCCTCAAGCGCTTGGAAAAACCAGACATTTCCGCCATGCGCATACCCCCTGTGAGGAAGGAATGCTTACCCTATGCGCGACCACGAAGCATGCCGTGCCAATAAAGTTCAGGCAACACATAAAGCTTAAGAACATACATCGAGTAGCGCTCTTGCGACTGGTCAAAGGGAAAGGTTTCTGCTGGCTTCCCGTCGTAGTCAAATTCAGCGAGAATCAGCTTACCAAACCCAGTCACAAGAGGGCAGCTGGCATAGCCGTCATACCTTGCTGTAAGAGGCCGCCCCTCACGGTAAGCGAGCAAATTCTCAACCAGAACCGGCGCTTCCTTTCGGATCGCAGCCCCCGTCCTTGAGGTCGGCAAGCTCGATACATCCCCAAGGCTAAAAACATTGGGATAACGCACGTGCTGAAGGGTGTACTTGTCAACATCTACCCATCCTTCTGCATTGGCGAGGGGGCTCTGTCTCACGACATCAGGCGCGCTTTGGGGAGGCACCACATGCAGGAAGTCGTACTTTAGTATCATTTCATCACCTTTATCGAGGTGGCGAAAGACCGCCTCCTTGGACTTTGGTCGAACTGCGACAAGGTTATACCGAAAGTGTGTTTGGATTTTTTTGCGCTCCACAATTTTCGAAAGGGACGCGGCATATTTGGCAACGCCAAAAATCGATTTTTGGCTTGAAGCGTAAATCAAATTTGTTTTTTCTCGGACCCCGTTTCTCCTAAATATCTCGTCTGCAAGGTAGGCAATTTTTTGAGGTGCGCCAGCACATTTGATGGGTGTTGAAGGGAAGGTGAAGATGGCATTTCCACCGCGGAATTCATTGAGAAAACGATAGGTGAGCTCAGCCAGGTCGTAACGGTAATTGCTGGATACCCCATCTTTCCCAAGTGTTGCCTCCAACCCATCAATTGCATTCCAGTTGCATTGAATACCCAGTGCCACAACCAGTTGGTCGTAGCTCACATTTCCTCCACTCTCGAGACGAACGCTGTTTTTTTCAGGCTGAAATTCGACAACCTTGTCCCGAATCCAGTCAACTCCTGGGGGAATGTACTCAGCCGTGGGGCGCCGAGAAGCTTCTTTTGGAAAAATTCCTGCCCCAACCAATGTCCAAAGGGGCTGATAGTAGTGGTACTCAGATGGCTCGATAATCGCTATTCGCAGAGGTTTTCCGCATTGGGCCAAGCGGGCACCAACCGTGATTCCAGCACTTCCTCCTCCTGCGATCAAAACGTCGTAATGTTGCCCTGTCATGACGCGCTCCCTGCATTCAAAGCTGGACGCAAATGAGAAGAAATGGAAGCAGCCTCCTCCTTGAGGATTGCCCCTAGCTCCGCACCAACTTGAACCAAAAAGCCAAGGCTTTGCCGAAGTTCCGGTCGCCCAAGCGCAAAAATCAGCCCCATGGGACCAATACCTGCAATTTCCTTCTGCGAAGCACGGGCAAGCGCGAAGCCAAGCTTCCCAATCGTCCGCACTGCCTCTGGATCCAGCGTGCCCCCCTCCACAAGGAGCCGCAAGACTTCAATCTTATCGAGCACCAACTCAAGCACGTGCAAGGCCTCTGGCGAAGTCAAGCGCTCAAGGCAGTGCAGAAGGATGCGCTGCCTTTGGTCGAGATCGATTCCCCTTTCTCCGAGGCGGCGGGCAATATCATCAAGCGCATCGACCACAACCCCCCCCAGTCCTTTGAGTGAAGTGGCGACAGAGATGAGCTCCTCAAGAGATTTGAGGACACTTGGTTCAGTGATCTTTTCGAGCAAATCGGCAAGTGCTTTTGCCCGCGCATCGATGTCAATTCCTCGTTCTTGTAAATTGCGCGCCCATGCATCCATGGAGTCAATGGCTGTGGCTGCACCAGCTTTGGCCTGTATCAGCAAGGACTGGAGCTCAGCCTCAAGCGCCTTTTGCCTGGCTTCAATTCCCTCAAGCCGCTCCTCTATTCGACGTAAAATCGCAATCAATTCATCGCTGCGCGGGCCGGGCGTCATGACCAAATCCTTTTCAACTTGATCTGATTAACTCAATTTGTTGATCAACCTTAATCTGAGAGGGGAGCACCTGTTCGATCCACTTTTCGGTTGAGATTCACAGGTAAGTTAAAGTAGGCAATACCATTCCCATGTTTTTCAGGCAAGCGCCCTCCATCCACGTTGACTTGCACGCTTTGATAGAGAAGCCTGGGCGCAGCAAGCTCCTTGTCTCGTGCAGTGCGGAAGCGCACAAATTCTTCCTTGGTTATCCCCATGCGAATGTGGGGGTTATTCGCCTTGGATGCCCCAATCGTGGTCTGCCACCGCACTGGCCTTCCATTGGGCAAGTAGTCATGGCCAGGGAAAACACGGGTTTCATCCGGCAAGCGATAGAGTTTCATCACAGAGTCATAAAGGGTGGCGGCATCTCCCTTGGGGAAATCACAACGTCCAACCCCATAGTCATCCATGAAGAGCGCATCCCCCGTGAAGATCGCATCTTCGATCTTGTAGGTGACACATGCAGGGGTATGGCCAGGGGTTTCGATGACTTCGACTGCCAAGGTTCCAGCCTTGAGCACGTCGCCTTCCTTGACCAGAAGGTCGAATTGGCTCCCATCAGTCGCCAAGTTGGGCAAGTCAAAAAGGTGTTTGAAAGTTGCTTGGACTTCGCGAATGCGGTGGCCGATCACCACCTTGGCACCGTGACGGGCCTTGAGGAGTTGGGAGCCTGAAATGTGATCCGCATGGGCATGGGTCTCGAGGATGTAGTGAAGCTTGAGCCCATGCTCACGAATCATCGCACTGACCTTGTCCGCCGACTCTGTAAACGTATACGAACCCACCGGCTCGTAGTCGAGCACTGGATCGATGACAACGGCATCTTTGCTTGCTTCATCCCAAACCAAATAGGTAAGGGTGTAGGTGCGAGGATCAAAAAAGGCTTCAATCCGCATGGTTCCTCCTTGTGAAACGAAAGTGATAACATGTTAAACATGCGCAACACTCGAACGTTTGCGCAACACTACCTTTTCGCACATATCGTGCCGGACTTTACCGATGTAAGCCGAGAGTTGTCTCACAAAGAACCAGAGACGTGAAACGTCATGCACATCATGTTTCATTACCGCTAAAACAATGAAACGAAGATGTGCCACGATTTGATCGCAACCCAAGGGGAGAAGCGTTGTCACCCCTCTCTATGGCTGCGACTGTGATGTGAGCTTATTCAGTCAGCATGCGCGCCTTGGCGAATCCATTCGACAATGGCCTGGACAGCAAAAGGACCTAGCCCCCATGGTGGCATCCGGGCACCGCAAGAAGGGTTAGGACCAACCTTTTCGACAAGCAAGGACTCATCGGGCCGAGAAGGGACAACGAATCGGCGCCTGCCGCATGTTTCACTGGAGAGGCCCCTTGTCAGTCGTTCATAAGCGCTCGCCTGATCGGAAAGGTCCAATTGTGCTGCCGCCTCAGGTCCTCGATGGCAACCGCTTACGGCGCAAGAAGGAAGCATGATTTTGCTGTGGATCGCGCTCCACTTGGGCTCCACCTGCAAGTCGCGGCGCGGCACCGTGTCTCCCACACTCTGACAAGTGCCACTCATCTCATCGCAGCTTCGGGTAATTTCGCAGTCCATGTCGCTGCGGCAAGGGGGGGGAGAGGCAAAAGCCGTTCGTTCCACAACGGGCGAAGCGCAAGCAAGCCACGTGTGGAGAATTTCAACGCCTTCGGGGCTCTGGATGCTTGGAAGGGGCACGCCCTCCGGATCATTGGCATCAGCAAAGCGGCGAAACATCGATGCCGCATTTCGCAAGTCCGGAATGCGCCCGTGGCTTCGAGGCGGCATCGAACCATCGAGGACCGAGGCGTAGATCGCGTCGCGATGGCGCCGAATGGTCTGGACTGCGCGAAAAAGGCGCTTGAGCGCTTGGCCCTCGTCAGGGTAGCCATCGATTGGGAGGGGATCAAAAACGAGGTCAGCTGGTGCACCAAAGCGAGGAGCGCGCTCACGAGGCATTTGGGTGTGGCAGTAGGAATCGCCACCGCATGAAGCGATAAGAAGCGCCTGGCCCTCGTAAGCTGGAAGCCCATCGCTTGTATAGGCGATGCGCTTGGCTTTTGCCATGTCTTCTGGGGTGCATCGATCCGCCACCCTGGGAGGGCAAGCCGCACACAAAAAGCCGACCAAAAACACGATGAAGATGTGCCCAACGCACCTTCTCATCACTCCCAAAACTCATGCGAAGGCAAGCTGAGGTCAAGGAACCCGAGGATTGACAGCAGCCGAAGTTCCGTCGACCATGGGAGCCCATGGACCCAAACTCAGAAAAACCAACAGAAAGACCAAAGGTGCTGGTCGTGGATGATGACTTTGACATTCTTGCGATGCTCGGCCGTCTGCTGAGGCGGATGGACTTTGAAGTGCATGAGGCGGCAGACGGCGAAGAGGCCTTGCGCCTTGTGCGTTCCATTCGCCCAAGGCTTGTGATCCTCGACGTGATGATGCCCAAGATGAGCGGCTGGGAGGTGTGCCGTGCGATTCGGGAAGACCCCTCAATCGCAGACACCCGCGTCCTCATGCTAACTGGGATTGGGGAACGCCTCAATGAGATGACTTCGCCGCTTTATGGCGCAGACGATTTCATCGATAAGCCCTTTGATGTCGATGATTTCAAGGCGCGGGTTCTCGCTTTGATTGGTGAGCGATGAGAGAAAGCAGGCCCCAGAGGTCCACGTTTCGGACACTCGTTGCGGTTGGCACGTTGATTGTGGGATGCGAAAAAAACTCACCAACACGGCCCAACCCTTTTTCCTGCGAAACCTCATGCTGGGCACTCAGCCAAAAGCTTGATGAGTGGTTTGTGAAATGCACCCATAACCCCCTGGCCTTGCCGAACACCATTTCAACTGAGGATTCGATAAAAAGGCTTGGCTGCTGCGAAGAAGCGTCAAGGCTTGCGCTTCGCCTTTGCCCCAACCCCTTCACCAAGGCCTGCGCCCAAAAGTGGATCATCAGTTGCGAGCACCACGCCTTGTCCTCCGAGCGGCGCTCGGCCACTCCTTTGGACTCGCATGAAGAGGCCATGTAGCGAGGGCTTCGCGCAAGGCCAAAAAAGGCCACCTACCAAGTTTAGGTGGGCTCGTAATCCGGCTGCCGTTCTGGTCGAGCGCTTTCAAAGGCGGGGTGACTTGCGAGATTGGCTTCGATGGCGAGCAAAGTCGGGTAGGGCGAAAGGTCCACTTCAAAACGCCGTGCCGAAGTGAGTTGAGGGACGATGAACACATCAGCAACCGTGATCTCGTCTCCAATTGCATAGCGCCCGGCGCTTTCGCGGACGCGCTCCTCGAGCGCTTGAAGGCCGATACGATTGAAGTGCTGAGCATGCTTGAGGCCAGCGCCAGGCACGAGGGCATCGATCATGCGGGTGGGAGTGAGGTTTTGGTGAGGCTGAATGCCGCTATTGATGATTTCGACAAGCTCCCGTGCACGGGCCCGCCAAAAGGGATCGCGCGGAAACAAGGGAGGCTCAGGGAAAAGCTCCTCGAGGAATTCGATGATCGCCACCGATTGGGCGATCACGCGGCGCTCGCCTCTCCAAGTGAACTCCAGAGCCGGCACCTGCTCCATTGGATTCCGGGCATGATGCTCGCTGCTCCGCTGCTCTCCCCCACCGCGGATGAGGTGCACTGGAACGTACTCATATGGAATGCCTTTGAAGGCAAGGGCAATCCGAACGCGATAGCTCGCAGAACTCCGGTAGTAGTTGTAGAGTCGCAAAGGGAGCTGAAGATCGCTTGCCATCGCGGTGAAATAAACCATGTTTTTTGATCTGGGCCAAGAGGAATAAGCCTCATTTGGGCACTTCGGTATCTCAAAGTTCTGTGCAAGGAATCACACAACCAGGCTGATTTTTTGTTTTTTTTTGGCACGAATCATATATGACCCATCGCGAGTCCCTTCGGATCCTGCGTCTCGAAGCCATTCATTTCTACGTGGGTAACCTCGAGAGAACGGCCCGCTTGCTCAGCGAGCAATTGGATTTTGCTGAGGTGGGCCGAAGCAACCCTGAAAGCGAGGCCAAAAGCCAACAGCGTTCGCTCGTCTTCGAAGCGGGAGAGACACGCATGCTCGTGAGCACCCCACTTGGTCCAAACAGCCGGGCCGCTCGCTGGTTGCGCAAGCATCCAGATGGCGTTGGCTCTGTGATTTTTGAGGTTGAGGACATTTCCCACACCTTTGACCTTCTCGATAGGCGAGGCGGAACACCCATCACAGACATCACCGCTTGGGAAGGTGATCAAGGCACCTTCCGCACCTTTGCAATCACAACACCCCTCGCCAACACCCATTTTCGATTCGTCGAAAGGCACAACTACCGTGGTCTCTACCCAGGGATTGAATCCCATCACCAAGCGCGCGGGGGCAAAAATGCCTTTCGTTTTGGGCGCATCGATCACATCACGTGCAACTTTGAAACAATGGCACCGGCCCTTCTTTGGATGGAGCATGTGCTTGGATTCGAGCGCTTTTGGGATGTGGCCTTTCACACAGACGACGTTGTGCGTGAGCAAGAGGCAAAGGGTGCCTCTCCTTACGTCAAGCATGGCTCAGGTCTGCGCTCAGTGGTGATGTGGGATCCCCGCTCGGGCGTAAAACTCGCAAACAACGAAGCGTTGCGCCCCCATTTTCGTGCATCTCAAATCCACATTTTCTGTGAAGACCAAGGTGGCCCTGGGGTTCAGCACGCGGCACTCACCACCGAAAACATCATCGCCGCCGTTCGCGGCATGCGTGCCCGTGGGGTTGAATTCATGCCCACCCCTGGGGCCTACTACGACGCCCTGCCAGAACGCCTCAATCGCATCGGTGTCGGAACCATCGAAGAAGCGCTTGATGTGTTGCGAGAGCTCGAGATCCTTGTTGATGGCAACACCAGGCAAAAGTACATGCTTCAGATCTTTTCGAAAGAATTCGCAAGCCTCTTTGGAGATCCCAAAGGGGGGCCATTTTTCTTTGAGTTCATCGAGCGCAAGGGAGATCAGGGCTTTGGCGCTGGAAATTTCCGGGCCCTTTTTGAAAGCATCGAGCGCGAGCAACAAGCTCAAGGACGTGTTGAGGGAGCAGCATGATCGATCGGATGGCGGTTGGTGATTATCCTCCAAAACATCACATCCAACACCGTGGTGCAGATGGCTCCTTGCGATGGGAGCACTGCATCACGCAATTTGGCTTCGATGGTCCATACACCATCACCTATCACCTTCACCGACCTCACGAGCAGGAGCCTATCGATATTCACGTGGGGTGGAAGGTGCCTCCAAGCGATGCACCCTCTCCACCCCTCCTCCGTCGCCATTTTCGAAGCCTAGAGCTTCCGGAGGGTGGAACGCCGGTTGAAGCGCGCACCCCTCTGCTCTTTTCCAAAGACTTGGTGATCGGTATTGCTCGCCCAACCAAAGATGACCCTTTCTATTTCCTCGATGCCGATGCCGACACCCTGATTTTTGTGCACCAAGGGAAAGGCTTGCTTCGCACCCTTTTGGGTGATGTGCCTTTTAACACCCATGACTACGTCTATATCCCTCGGGGAATTCTTCATCGCTTTTTGCTTGAGGGACCCCAAGCATGGCTTGTGATCGAACTCAAAGGGGGCCTTACCATTCCCTCTCAATTCCGCAATGCGAGCGGGCAACTGCGAATGGATGCACCCTATTGCCATCGCGACTTCGTTCGCCCCCGCTTCAACGGGCCACTGGATGAGGGCATTCGCGAGCTTGTGGTCAAGCGCCGCGACCGCTTCCATGCCTATCGCGTGCCTCATTCCCCCCTCGATGTGGTTGGGTGGGACGGCAGTGTCTGGCCCTGGGCCTTTCCCATCCTCGCTTTTCAACCTCGGGTTTCGAGCATCCATTTGCCCCCCACGTGGCATGGAACTTTCGCTGCGCGCGGCGCCCTCATTTGCTCTTTTGTGCCGCGCAAGCTTGATTTTCACCCCCAGGCCATCCCAGCTCCCTATCCGCACTCGAGCGTCGATGTCGATGAGGTGATTTTTTACGTCGACGGTCAATTCATCTCCCGAAAAGGAATTGGGCCAGGCTCGATTTCTTTTCATCCCGCAGGCCTTCCCCACGGCCCACATCCTGGTGCTTACGAAGCGAGCATCGGTCGAAGCGAGGTATTTGAGCTTGCCGTGATGCTCGATTGCTATGCTCCCCTCACCCCAACAGAGGCTGCGCTTGCGGTCGAGGATCCTGCCTATCCCACAAGTTTTAGCGAACGCACTTCTTAAAACCCCGCTTACACTGCCTTATGCCATGGACTCAAAAGACGAAAAAGAAGAGCCCCCTTTTGACGGCCCTCCGCCCTTTGAGATCGAGCGTGATGCCACTCACATCGCCCGCTGGGAAGCAGCTGAAGAGGGGGCAGAACTTCTCCGCGAAGGCGAAATCGACTTGGCCATTGCTGAGCTCAAAAAGGTCATTGAAAAAGACTCGCAAAATGAGTACGCTTGCTTCTTTTTGGGTGCTGCATATTTCGAAAAAGGCGACTTCGAGCGTGCCCTCAAAGCCTACTACGAGGCACTTCGGATCGCCCCTCGCTACCTTGGGGCCCTGGTCGGTGCTGGTCATTGCCTAAGGCTTCTTGGCAAGCACGACCAGGCCATTCGAGTTGGAAAGGAAGTGCTCCTTCAGCGCAAAGAAGACCCAGATGCCCTCTATTTGCTTGCCCTCACCTACCTTGCCAAAGGTGAGCGCTCCCAAAGCAAGGAATACCTCAAGCGCTTCCTTGCAACCAACCCTGAGCTCGAAGTGGCCAAAGAAGCCGAAGGCTTGATCGCCATTCTCGAAGGGCGCATTGATGGTGTCCTGCCCGACCCCCCTAAGCCTTTTGGTAGCTCTTGATCACCAAAAAATGCGTGTGGGTCAGTAGCGCCTCCCAGGGTGGGTGAAGATGGCCTGTGCCACAAGCACCTTCCCATCCTCGCTTCTTCCCACAAGTCGATCGAGGGCATTGGGTTGGATTTCGGCCTCAAATACCTTTTTTCCTCCCTCTAAGAAGAGGCGCAGGCGAGGGCCCTCTTGCTCCCAACGCTCGTCCTCTTTTGTGGCGTCACCCTGATCGTCGCGCCAAATGCGACCAGAGGCCTCAAGAATCATCGTGCGGGTCTTGCCTTCGTACTCGACTTTCCAACGGGAGCCTGCGGCCGAATAGCAAATCGGCTCATCTGCACTTCCTCCGACTTGGGCTTCGTTGCCAAGACAGCGTCGAGAAACGCGGAGACGACGTGCGCGGAACTCCCAGCGCTCCCCTTGGACATTCGATGCCAGGCCACCAAGCACCGTCCCATTTGAAACGCGCGCACGGTATTCAACAAAACGATTGCCAAGGAATATCCTGAGCTCACCCTGGTCGAGAAACCACTCATCAAAACCAGGAGATGCAGCAGGGTGATCGTTGGCCCGAACCCTCCCCCCTGCCATGAGTTCCACCTCGAATTCCTTCAAGCCGCTTGGCGTCTGTGCCGAGATCCTCCATTTGGTACCGCTCAGGCGAATGCAAGCACGCTCTGTCACCCGCACTTCGTCTGGCAAGGGGCATGGGTTGACGTGGGATCTCGGTGGAGGGGAAGGTGGAGGAATCGCTCCCCCTCCACAACCAAAACCCAACACCCAAAAGAACACCCAGTGCTTAACCCCAAGCCAGAGGCAGCCTTTTTTTGCCATCTTCATTGCCCTTTGTGGATAAGGGGATAGGGTACTCCCCACTAAAGCACGCATCGCAAAAAGCCCTTTCGCGCCCTCGAAGGTGCCCCATCGCACGGTGCAGACCCTCGAGGGAAAGGTAACCCAACGAATCGCAACCGATGAAGGCAGAAATTTCGGCAATCGAATGGGTTGAGGCGATGAGCTCATGGGGGGAGGGGGTGTCGATGCCATAAAAACAAGGCCAGCGGGTTGGCGGGGAGCTGATCCGCAAGTGCACCTCTTTTGCACCAGCGTTTCGGAGCATCCGCACGATTTTGTGGCTCGTCGTACCGCGCACAATTGAGTCGTCGATCACAGCCACTCGCTTTCCTTCAAGCACCTTGCGCACAGGTGAAAGCTTGAGGCGCACACCAAAATCGCGAATCGACTGCGAGGGCTCGATGAAGGTGCGCCCCACATAGTGGCTGCGAATCAAGCCCACTTCATAGGGCAGGCCCAAGCGCGCGGCATATCCCAAGGCGGCGCTCACTCCGCTATCAGGCACAGCAATGACGACATCGACCTCCGCAGGCTGCTCTTCCGCAAGCACCTGGCCCATGCGTTTTCGGGCTTCATAGACGCTGATTCCATCGATCGTCGAATCAGGCCTGGCAAAATAGACGTACTCAAACACACAAGTCCGCTTGGGTCGCTCCTCGAAGGGATACAAGGACCGAAGCCCTTCGGGGTTGACAATCAGCATCTCCCCTGGACCCAGATCGCGCTCGTGGCATGCGCCAATCAGATCAAAGGCCGTGGGCTCGCTGGCGAAAACCACGCCATCGCCAAGCCTCCCCATGCAGAGGGGGCGAATCCCATGGGGATCGCGAACGGCAATGAGCTCAGAAGGTGTGAGAAAGAGCATCGAAAAAGCACCGTGAAGGTTCGAAAGGGCCTCGGCAACACGCTCTGAAAGGCTTGCTTTTTTACTCCTTGCGATGAGGTGGATCACGAGCTCCGTGTCACTTGAAGTCTGAAAGATCGAACCCTGCGCCTCAAGCTCGGCACGCATGCTTTCAAAGCCAATAAAATTTCCATTGTGTGCCACAGCAATAGAACCAAGGGCAAAGTCCACAGCAATGGGCTGGGCATTGTGGAGGCCACTGTCTCCTGCTGTGCGATAGCGCACGTGCCCGATCGCACGATCGCCAATCAGTTGCTCAAGCAGCCGACTGCTGAACACTTCCTGAACCAGCCCAAGCCCTTTGTACACGAAAAGGCGCTCCCCATCGCTTGAAACGATGCCAGCGCTCTCCTGCCCTCGATGCTGCAAGGCATGGAGGCCAAGGTAGGTGATGGTCGATGCCTCCTGGATACCCCATGCACCAAAAACACCGCACTGATCGTGAAAGCGATCCTCGTCCTCAAAAGGTGCGCTCTTTGAAAAAAGAGGCTTCACATCAACTACCTCGCCTTTGATTTGCCGCATCCACGCGCTTCTTCAAGTTGCAAAAGGGCAAGCCCCTGCACGCCAAAGGCCTCAAACGGACATTTTCTGAGCAAGCAAAGCCTTCAATTCTTCTCGGATTTGTTCAAGAAGCCTCTCCTCGTTGGGGAAGTCCAACCCAACGGCTTGCGAGAGCAAGCGCAAATCTTGTGCCACAGGTGAACAAAAGCCAATCACTTCGCCCTGGAAGGGAAGGGCCACCGCGGCGCAGTGGAGGGCCAACCGAGGCACACCGATCACGCGTCCGTCGGCCTGAAAGACGCGCCTCTTGCCACCGTAGTCGCGATCTCCAAGCAAGGGAAATCCAAGCGCGGCCACATGCACCCGCAGTTGGTGGGTCCGCCCTGTGCGAGGGCGAAAAAGCAAAAGCGCGGCAAGGTGATTTACGCCAAGAAGATGAATTTCGCTTTGGGCTGGTTTGGCCCCTTGAGCGCCACTTTCTACTGCACGCCGCAATCTCCGATGGCGAGGATCAATCGCAATTCCCAAGCAGCAAACCAACCGCCCCTCTCGCACCAATTCAGACTGAGGCGGAGGAGGCTCGCTCAAGCCAAGGTAGATGCGAGCGTAGAGCCCCTTTCGATGCGCTGCGATGGCAGCCTGGATGGCCCGATCGCTTCGCGCAACCAAAACCACCCCACTCGCATGGCGATCGAGCCGCGAGATCGGATGAAGCCTCCCTGTTTTCGCTTCAATCGCCCTGAGCCTTTTCACGAGGGAATCCCCTCCACCAGGCATGGTTGTCGGAATGCCAGGCGCCTTGGCACAAACAAGCCAATCTTTGTCTTGGTAAACGATTCTAAAAGCCTCTTCATCCATGGGAGAAGCTGCTTTCAGCGTCTTCGAGAAGGTGCACTGCACCGCTTTCACCATCCACCATCACAACCATTCCCGTGCGCAGCCTTTGGGTGACTCCCTCGATGCCACTCACAAAGGGCACACCGAGTTCCCGGGCCACGATGGCTCCTGGAGAAAAAATTCCTCCGCATTCGGTAATGATCGCAGCAGCGAGCAAAAAGAGGGGTGTCCATCCCACATCGATCTTTGGCGCCACAACCACTTCGCCAGGCTCAAGGGAGAGGGCACTTTGAAGAGAAGTGAGAACCCGCACCCGTCCTTTGGCCTTCCCACGCACCAAGGGGCAGCCCCGAAGCGAAAACTTTCCTGGCAACTGGCCAAACCGAGAGTGCAAAGAAGCCTCAATCCTCCTATGGAAACGTCGGCGGGCGACGATGTCGCTGATCCCACCAATCTCACCCCTAAGAAATGCGTGGAGCTCTTCGACAGCAAGGAAAAACACCGCGTCTTGCCCTGCGGTTGGCTCAAGGATTTGCATGCGCCTCGAAACCTCGAGGGCCAGACGTCGAAAGCCTCCAAGCACCCACACCATTTGCCCGTACAGGCGATCTCTGTTTCTGAGCAGGCGACGAAACCATGAGAGGGCTTCTTTGGCAAATTGCCTGATTCCCCATGGCAGTCTGAGCGCAAGGGAGCGCTCTGCGTGTTCTCGTAATAAACGCTGCTTCCGCCCAATCGCCTCGAGGTCCAAGCCCTCTCCAACCAAAAGCTTCTTCAATACCGCAATCAATACCGCCGGTTCTTCCTGCCAGCGAGGTGCTTCGATTTCTGTCTCCCGAACCCCCCTTGCGCCGTGAAGCCTCAATAGCCGCTCCAAAAGGGCTCGCGTTGGCCCGTGAGGCAAGGCCTTCCAGTCGAGCTCTGAACCCGCAGGCTCAGCGAAATGTTTGAAAGACGGCCAATCGGCCTTTGCCACGCGGGCGATGCGGGCCAGCTCCAAAGCTGGCTTAGCGCTCTCGAGCCCACCCATCCCACCAAGCAGCGCCTGCGCCATCGGAGCAGCCTCATCAGAGCCAACGCCAAAAACAAGCAGCTTGTAGACAAAAAACCAAAAAAGGCACAAGTGCCATTCCACTTCGAAAAGCATTCGCCCCACCCGGTCCAGCTCTCGCTCGAGATCAGCCAAAATCTGACTCAAGCCGATTCCTGAAAGCAGCCGCCAGTCAAGCGCCAAAAGCCGTGCTTGTTCCTTGGCAAAGGCACGCTCAAAGCGCAAAAGGCGTGGCTTGAGCTCAAGCAACTGGCGAAAGGCATCGAGAAGCGCAAGGGGCAAACGCAACCACGAGCCTTTTTCCTCAAGCAGCGTCTCTCTGAGAAGGTGAAGATTGCGCCCTCCCCGCGGGATCCCAACCAGCTCCCACATCGCCTCTTGGGTGAAAAAAGGGTGTTGAGAAATGAGATCCACAAAAGCACTTAGGTTGAAATAAAGACCATCTGCCCAGGTTTCGAACAAATCAATGCCACCAAAGCCTTGCTTCACCCACTGCCTCATGCGCCTCCCTAGCACTGACCAGGTGAGTGGAGTCGCTCCTTCCGGGAACAACTCCACCAATATCTTTCCCTCTCGGGGCTTCCAAGTTGTGGTTTTCCACCCATGGTGCATCCACGAGATCCGATTGGTTGGGATCATTGCAACCGGGCGCAAATCAAGCACTTGAATTTGATTCCCCTCTATGGCCCACTCGATATCGCAAGCTTCACCTTGGACCGCTTCGATGCGTCGAGCGAGGAAAAAAAGCCTGCGAAGCATTTCTTTGTCAAGCACTTCATTCTCTCCCCCACCGTCACCCCTTGCTTCTCCCCTCATGACAACATGCCCATCCTCCCCTATCAATTTCACTCCAAAGCCAGATGGTGCACAAAGGTGATTATCTTTGTTGAGGCGATAACCATTCCACTCCCCCCCATCCAAAGAGGGTTTTCGAAGAACATCGATCATCACCTCATCACCATTCCAGGTGAGGGGATTGGCAGTGAACACCACTCCAAAGGCCTCCGCACGCACCATCGGCTGGACCAAAACAGCCACACCGATCTTTGGGAAACGCCCGCGATTGAGCAGAGCGCGAAAAGAGAGAAGCAGCATGCTCGAAAAGGTGCTGGCCCACACTTCTCGGATGGCATCAAAAAGCGCTTCCTCTTCTTGAACATCAACCAAAGTCCGATACATGCCAGAAAAGAGGCGTTCCCTGGCATTTGCTTCGATGGGAGAAGCGCGAACAGCCCAACCAAAGGCACGTCCCCGAGGAATTGCAGCGCAGGCCCCTCGCACCGCACAGACCAGCTCGTGAGGCAAATCGGCGCGACGCACCTTGAGGGCAATTGACTCAAGGCGTTCAGGAGACAACATGGAGCGAGGCCCCCTCACCAAGACCTCAGGTTGCTCCGAGGGGTGGAGCGCATTTCTGAATACCGCTTTGGCCACGCGGTGTGAAATCACAAAGCCAGGAGGGGTGGGAATGCCTTTTCGACAAAGCAGAGCGATGCGAGTGGCCTTCCACCCAAACAAAGGTGCAAGTGAAGGTGCAATTTGTTCCAAAAAGCGAACATCAGGGTGCACAGTTTCTCAATCCCCGCTCTTTTCTTGGAGATAGGGCATCAACTGGTTATCACCTGCTTTCCCATCCGATTGGCTCAACTCTGGAAAAACGGCACGAATCTCCTCCATCAGCGCCTGAGCCAAAAAATCACTCTCATCGGTTGGTCCAATCCGCTCAATGTTCCGGCGGTAGATGAACACCCGGCCCACCCGCGGCGCTTCACCATCTTCAGAAATACCATCCACCATGAGGGGAATTCGCGGATCCACCCCTTCTGCAACCACCTCAGCTCCTGGCAAATCCACCACAATGACGAGGGCCCCATCGAGCACCTTGGCCAGTTGTGGAGGCAACTTCCGGATCGCTTCTCTGGTGCGCTCTTCCAGGTCTCTTGGCGAAAGCCAAAAACGAGAACCAGAAGGGGTATTGAGATCGATCTCACGGGCTTTGAGAAACTCGAGGATCATCCCCATCCGATCTTTCCGTTGTTCGTAACAAAGGCCAAGAAAATAATGGGCATCGCTGTTTTCTGGTGCCAATTCAATTGCACGCTTGAGATGGTGCTCGGCCTTGTCCAGGTCTCCAAGTTCAAACCACAAGCGGCCAATGGCAAATTCAATGCCAGAATTTTCAAAGTGTTTTTGAGGAATCCCTCTCAGGGTTGCCAAGGCCTTTTCGCGCTGCCCCTTGCCCCAAAGCGCTTCCGCCTTGAGCAGAAGTGCGTCGGCCAGTTCTTCATCGTCTTCGATCCACTCGATCGCCTGATCGATCATCTCGATGGCAGCATCCCAGTCGTGAAGGGATGCAGCATGATTTCCGCAGCGTTAAGCATCGCTTCGACGTAGCTCTCGTCGAGTTCGATCGCTTGCTTGTAGTGCTCGATCGCTTCTTCAAAGCGCCCATGTGCAGCAAGGACGTAACCGAGCAGGTTGTGCACTTCGGGCGAATCGGGCGCAAGCGCAGCCGCCCGCTCTGCCGAACGCAACGCAGCTCCTAAATCCCCTGCAGCCATCCGATCCCACGCCCGGTCGATGTGGGCGTTCAGTTGATCCATGGGGTGGTTTTGGTGACGCCAAGCCATCTCAACTGCCTACCTCTGACCCAAAAAAGCGGGTTTCGCCGCTCCTGCTTCTCCCCCTCCTATGGACATCGGACAATCTCTTCGAGCTCATCGCCACGTCCATAGGCCATCCCCCCTGGATAGCCATCTTGTAAAATTCGATAAAGCTGCATTCGGATTGCCTCGTAGGTTTCTTCTGCCCTCGATGGGTTGCCAGGAGTATTCGCCACACACAAAAACTTGGGCACGCCACAGGCGTCAAAATCCTCGCACCAGCCATTGACTGCCGTGGCCTCTTCGAGCACCAAGTCGCCGTAGTAGCCAAGCCCATCGATCAACACCAATCGCACATCAGAGGCCCGGCTCTCAAGCACGGCCCGATAAGGGTCGCTTGCCAACCTACCAAAAACAGCGATATCGGCCCGTTTCCCGACTTCAAGCGTGCCAATCGAGCGATCGAGGTCGACAACACGCGCTCCATCGATTGTCGCCATTTTCCAGATCCGCTCTGGCGTCAACCCGGCAATGCCCTGCATTTGCCCATACGCGTAAGCAAAGCGCATCTCAGAAAGCATGTCTGGCTCGCCTGACACGGTCCAATCGGGACCAAGGGCAACAACAGCGCCGATTTCGAGCAGATGGGCGATGTCGACCGTTCTTCCGTAGAGGGCCAGATTGCTCGATGGCGACCACACAAAGTAGGCCCCAAGGGCATGGGCTTCGCTGAGCTCAGCGCGGCTCAATCCAACTGCATGGATGAACACAGCTGTGCCGTAGGCTCTGCCCATCGAATCAACGAGAAGATCGATCGAATGCCGTGCACGACCCCGATAACACGCGTACTCGCGAAGCACATCCGTGGCTTCGCTTCCGCCACCCATGACCCCTTCCGCCAAGTGCACAGCCAGCCGCGTCACCCGACCCATGGTCCACTCCATGATGCGCGCCTGCCTCCACGCATCGTTCATTGGGCTGGCAGTCGCAGAGCCTGGCGTGCCCTCGCACGGTCCTGAAATCGTTGTGGCAAAAGAGGTGGTCGAACGCACGGGAAGCCCATGGTAGTGGTCTGCATTTCTGGCCAGTCGATCCACGCAAGATTGGCGCGGCGACTGGCCTTGGATCGTGGTCGTGCCATGCACGATGGACCGAAGCTCAGCCCATTTGGTTGCAGGACAAACGAGCTCAGCCCGTGTCCCACCGTCTGACTCAGGACGTACATGGGCCCGGTAGGCCGGATCAGAGCGCCAATCGTAGCGGCTTCCAAAGAGGCGCCCAGGCCTCCACTCGGGCAGAAAGTTATAAGTCGCGTGGTTGTGTGCATCCACAAGTCCTGGAGAGATCACTCCATTTGTTTCCACAACTGTCGCTTCCGCCGCTTCTGGTATGGCGGCACAACTCTCTGCAACACAACGGATCATGGGCCCCACCACCAACACCTCACCCTCGCGAATCACCCTGGTTGGAGCCAGCACCGTACCCCGCAAAAGCAGCCCACTCCTTCCCCTCCTTGTCACCCGAGGAGGCGGTGCGGGAAGCGATCCCTCCGTTCTTCCTCCCCCTGCGTCCCCCCCTCCATCCCGCCCCCCATCTACACCACTGTCTTCACCCCCATCTACCCCACCATCGTACCCCCTCACATCTTCCATCACATATGCATCTTTTCCGCCATCCAATCCCACAATTGCATCTGCCGATGCATCCGCCAACCCCTCACCTAACCATTGTTCATCAGCGACCCAACGATCGGGCCAACCCACTGGCACATCGTCCAGATGCGTTTTTGAAACCGGTTCTGAGCACCCGCCTCCCAACCCTAGAGCCAACAAAACAAAAGCGATCGCATCAGAAAGAGAGCGAGCCATGCACAGGATCGTAACTCCTTTTTGACGATGCAATCACCTGCAAACTTTTATCTTCTTGTCTCTAGGCACAGCTCAACGCTTCATGCCATTTCAGCGCTTTACACCCTTCAAAAGCGAACAGAATGCCTTAGCTCGAGGCAACTTCACTCAAGGCTTCGCTCAGCGCCTTCACTGCAGTTGCGCGGATCTTTCGCCTTTTAGGAACATCCCGAATCACAATTTCATTGGTTGCAGGATTTCTAAACTTGACGCCCTTTCTGGCCTCGGTCTCGCGAATTTTCAAGCGCACAATTCCTGGAATCTCAAAAACCCCAACCCCCTTTGTTCCAAGTTCGCGCTTGATGATGTCGCGCAAAACATCAAACACGTCCGCAACTTGCTTTTTCGTAATACCCACCTTTGTCGAAATTTCTGAAACGGTTTGTGCTTTTGTCATTTTCTTTTTAGGAGTTTGAGAAGTTCCCTTTTCTTTGCTCTCTGTCACGGTAAAACCTCCTTGGGCAAATTTACACAATTTTGTTCGATCAATCCATTTTTTGATTTGATTCTAAGCTTGGAGCGATGGAACAGAAAAGCGCTCTTCCAGGCCTTTGGCCTCGGCGCAGGCTGAATTCTCATCAGGAATCGTTATTGTGCAAGTCCGTTTGAGGTAAAGCATCCGAGTGCTTTAACTTCTTTTTTCTCTTATGAGCCACAATGCACGCTTTGCTCCTCAGCGTCGATCTGAGCGCATCCGTGCGCGCCCTCATTCGCCTGTCTTCGTCGGGATCACGGTGATCAAAACCGAGGAGATGCAGGATGCCGTGAGCCAAAAGAATGCTCAATTCCTCCTCAAGCGAATGACCTGCTCTTTGGGCTTGACGCCTGGCTTTTGGAATGGAGATCACCACATCTCCGAGCGCACCTTTGGGAATGGCTTGAGCTGGGAGATTGGGGTGGTGCACGTCACGCAGAGCAAAAGCCAAGACATCAGTTGGCGCGTTTTTGCCCCGGTGTTTGGCGTTGAGCTGGCGGATGGTTTCGTCATCACAAACCAACAAAGACAGCTCTGCGTTTTCCATTCCGAGTGCTGCGATCATCCATTCAGCCCAGACACGAAGGCGACGTACCCATGGGCGCTCTTCTCGCGAGAGCCCCTGGCCCATTGAATGGACAGGCATCAGGTTCCTTGCTTTAAGCTATCTTCGCAACGTGTTCGAGCGGATTTTGATTGCTAACCGAGGCGAAGTGCTTTTGCGCCTCACCCGCACCTTCCATAAACTCGGCATCGGTGTTGCCACTTTCTGCTCCTCTCAAGACGCGGAAAGTCACGAGGCGCAGTCATGCGATATCATCGAGATCGTTGACCCTGAGGAAGCACCTGGTGCCCCCGACCTCGAAAAAATCGCGCGCGCGGCTGTGAGGGTTGCGCGCATTTGCGGATGCAGCGCCATCCACCCAGGGTATGGGATTTTCGACAACAGCCCAATCCTCGCACGAGCCGCAGAGGAAGCGGGAATTTGCTACCTCGGCCCATCGGCAGAAGAACAAGTCTGGCTCAGAGATCGAGCACTCGTTCAGCAAAGCGCGATTGAAGCTGGGTTACGCAGCCCCTTTTTGCTTGAACTCCATTTCCCCCTTCCTTGCCCCGAAGAACTGCCTCAGCTCCCTTTTCACCACCCATTTCTTGTCAAAACCACCTGGGAGGCAGGAGAGGGCAATGTCATCAATCGCTGCCTTGATTCTGGTTCTTTGCGGGCTTGGGCGCTCAACCACGCCTCTCAGCCTGCCCGCTACGTGCTTGAAAACTGGATCGAACGCCCCCGTCACATCGAAGTATGGCTTTTGAGCGACGGGAAAGAAGCTCTTCCCGTCGCTGACATCGAATCCAGTGTTCGTCGTGAAAACCGCAGGTTCATCGCCGAATCTCCAGCCCCTGCCCTGGGTTTATCGAGCCGCACGGAAGGAAAGCGGGCTGTCTTGTGGGCTGCGGCCCAGGGCTTTGCTGAACTCCTCAAGATCAAGGGCCTTCTTTCTGCTCACTTCCTGCTTGATCCGCGTGGTTTTCTCAATTTCGTTGGCCTCCGTGCAGGGCTCTCCCATGAACACTTGCTGGTCGAAATGTGCACTGGCGAAGATCTGGTCTACCTTGAGCTTCACCTCCTCAGCCACC
>JANWYL010000090.1 GCA_025056955.1 Sandaracinaceae bacterium
TATTTGTGGGAGTTTGTTACAAATTTTTCTTTTTCACTGGTTTCCAATACCGCGATAAGGGTGTAAAAGCTTCAAATCAAAAGCGGCTTTGGGATGGGCTTGCCTATGATTCAAATCGCCTTGCAGCAAGTGCTTTCCTCACATGAGGCGTTTATGCGTTACATAAAGTGCATTCAACCATCGCCCTCAGATGCGCAAGTGTGGTTTATATCGACTGTCAACCAAAAGGTTATATAACCGCATGGGCATGCCAAGGGCAATCAGGTTGTCGCAATGGGTTTAGGTAGGTGCCAAGTGAATGACACCTCGCGGAAGGTGTGATTGGTTGTAAGAGTGAAGTCATGAGGAACAGAGTCGAAGAAAATGTGGAAGGGGATGCATAAAGGCCATCGAGACATGCATCGATGGTGGTTGAAAGCAATGGGTGGTTTGGTGCAACTGATTTGGGGCACTTGCGCTTTGGCTCAGTGGAGCATGGAGGAAGCGCTCGAGCGCGCCGTGGAGCGGGCTCCTGAGGTCCAGCGGGCCAGGGCAGAGCTGGCAATTGCTGAGGCGTACCGGGAGTTTGGGCGAATACCTTGGGTGGCCAATCCAACGCTCAGCTTGCGTGCGATGTTGGGCGTGCCTGATGATCGGGCGGCGATTTATGGGATTTTTTTGGGGATTCCAATTGATTTTTCCGGGAGGCAGGGCCTTAGGGAGCGGGAAGCAGAAGAAATGGTGGCTGCAGCCGATGCTCGCCTGGAGGCAGCGCGCAACGATGCCAAAGCAGCAGCCCTTGTGGCCTACATCGATGTGGCCATTGCGGACATGCGCTTTGAGCTGCGTCAAGCCCGCTTGCGGCTGGCCGAAGAGCTTTTGGCGCGAACGCAGGCGTTGCTCAAGGTCGGCGCCTCGACTTTGCTTGAGCATGCGCTTGTTGAAGCGGAGGTGGGCCAGGCCCGAGCGGCTTCTGCGGAAGGGGCCCGCCTGGCTTGGGAGGCCAGGGCGCGTTTTCGGAATGTGCTCGACCTGGACGCAGAGGAGGTCGTAACGGTCGAAGCGCTTGCTCCCCCCGAAGCCCCGCCAGGCGATCTCCAGGCTTGGTTGCGAAGGGCGCGTGAGCGGCGAGCGGAACCGAGGCATTTTTCAGCCCTCAGGCGACGACTCCGCCTTACGGAAAGCCGCCTTTTTGCGGAAAGGATTGACCCCTTGCTTTTTGGTGCTGAGTGGGAGACTCAAGGAAATGTGCAAAGCGCTCACACCTTTGGATTTTCTTTGAACTGGTCTTTCCCGATTCTTTGGACAGCTCAAGGCGATCGGGCGGTTGCTCGCGGAGAAGAGAACGCTGCTTCGGTGAATGAGGGGCTAGCGCTTCGTGGCGTGGAGCGCGAAGTGGTTGAAGCAGCTGGGCGTTTGGAGAATAGCTTACGTGCCTTGAAGGCGCTTCAAGAGGAGGCCATTCCGGCGATGGAGAGGGCCTTGGCCGGTGCGATGGAATTGCTTGAAAATGGTGCGACGGATATTTTTCACGTCCTTCTCACCCAAAAACAACTTTTCGAGATCAGAGAACGGGCGATCGATGCGATGAGTGAGGCTTGGAAGGCCAAGGCGGCATTGTGGCGGGCGATTGGAGGTTTCGATGAGTGAGAGCACCGCTTCCTCTCAGGTTGAGCAGAAATTGGAAGAGTCGGGGAAGGCTTCTTACCGAAGCAAGGTGGGTTGGTTGATGGTTGGGGTGGTTCTTGGAGCGGCAGGGACAAAGATTGTTGGATCGCCAGCCCAAACGGTACCTCCCCTCCCTCCTGAGGATGCAACTCGGTCAGCTGCTGCCAGGGTGATTCGTTTGAATCCATCTCTTGCAGAGCGCGCACGCATCGAGACCCAACGAATCGATTTCGAAGCGATGGTGCCAACCCTGGAACTCGTTGGGAGGGTGAGCTTTGATCCGGAACATGTGGCCGACATCGGTGGTCGCCTCGAAGGAAGGGTGACGGCGGTTTATGTGGAACTTGGCGATCGGGTGAAAGAAGGTGATTCCTTGGTGGCCATCGAGGGGCCTAAAATCGGGGATGCGGTGGCGGCCTTGCTTGAGGCAAAGGCTGAGCTTGCTGCTGCGAGGGCGCAAGCCGAGCGCCAAGCCCTTCTGCGACGCGAACAGCTCACAACCGCTGTGGCCGCTGAACAGGCCCTGGCAGAGGAGCGCGCGCTTGAAGCGCGTGTTCGAGGAGCGGAGCAGCAACTGGCTGCACTGGGTATTCCTCCAGCGCTCATCAACACGATCAACCGCTCTTCTGCTTTGCCTCGCTCTGTGATCCTGCGTGCACCCATCTCAGGTGAAGTGGTGGAGCGCAACGTGCACCTTGGTGCGGTTGTTGATCCAACACACCCCCTTTTGAGAATTGCGGATCTCGATCGGATGTGGGTGGTGTTAGAAGCTTATGAACGCGATGTTGGCCGGTTGCGTGTGGGTGATAAAGTTGAAATCCGCTTAGAGTCAGAAGGTCAGCCAATCGCGATTGGCAGTGTGAATCATATCAGTTCCCTGATTGACGAGGAAACTCGCACTGCCGATGTGCGCGTGGAAATCGATAACAAAGAGCGGCGGCTGCGTGCTGGTCAATTCGTTCAAGCCACGGCCTATCTCTCCGGTGAAGCAGTTGATAACGTGCTTCTTGTGCCTACCTCTGCGGTAACCCAAGTCGGTGGAGTGCGCAGCGTTTTCGTGCGGGTAGGAGAAAATACCTATGAGGTGAAGCCAGTTGAAACGGCTCAACGCGTGGGCAATCGCTTGGTTGTGCTTCGTGGTTTGCTTCCGGGTGATGAAGTGGTAACAGCTGGCATTTTTGCCCTCAAAAGCGAAATGGAGCGCTGATGCTCGAATCACTCGTCAGGACTTCGATCAATAACCGTGTCATTTTTGCACTGATCACCTTTGCCATTTTGGTTGCGGGCTTTTTCGTTGTGCCTGCACTGCCTGTTGATGCTGTCCCGGATCTCACAAACACCCAAGTCTCTGTCATCACCGAAGCGCCTGGCTTGTCTGCTGAGCAGGTCGAGCGTTTCGTTACCCTGCCCATCGAGATGGCGCTCAACGGCATGCCGATGCTCTCAGAGCTGCGCTCGATCACAAGAGGGGGGCTTTCTGTGGTGACCGCCGTTTTCAAAGATGGAACAGATGTGTGGTTTGCACGCTATCTCGTTCTTGAGCGGCTGCGCGAGGCCGAGTCCAGTTTGCCCCCAACGGCTGGCCCACCGCAATTGGGGCCGGTTTCAAGTGGGCTTGGAGAAATCTATCGCTTTGTGTTGCGTTCTGATCGCCACGATGCGATGGCGCTTCGCACGATTTTGGACTGGGAGATCGCTCCCCGCTTGCGCCAGGTTCCGGGGGTGATTGAAGTCAACGCGATGGGGGGTGCAGCCAAAGAATATCACGTCGTGCTGGATCCAAAACGCCTTGCAGCCCACGGCATTTCTTTGGGTGAAGTGGTAAGCGCCCTCGAACACAACAATGCCGCAGTTGGTGGGGGGTGGGTGGAGCGCGGCCCAGAGCTCATGGTGATTCGCGGTGAGTCTCAGTTTCGAGACACAAGCGATATCGCCTCGGTGGTTGTCAAAACCGAAGAAAACGGCACTCCCATTCTCATCAAGCACCTTGGTGATGTCCGGATCGGCGCAGCGCTACCTTATGGTGTGGTAACGATGAATGGGGAGAGTGATGCTGTGACTGGCGTGGTGATGATGCGGATCGGCGCCAATTCTCGCGAGGTGGTGCATGCTGTTCATGCAAAGCTTGCTGCGATTCAAAAAGATCTCCCAGAGGGTGTGGTCATCGATACTGTTTACGATCGGGCTGATTTTATTAGGCGCACCCTGAAAACAGTTGCAACCAACTTGGTTGAAGGTGCTTTGCTTGTGGCCATTGTGGTTTTTGCTTTTTTGAGAAACTGGCGGGCTTCCCTTCTTGTGACCCTTGGCATTCCCTTTTCGATGATCGTTGCCATCTCTGGGATGCTGTGGTTTGGAATCGATGGCAACCTCATGTCGCTTGGAGCCATCGACTTTGGATTTTTGGTCGATGGTCCGATCGTGATGGTTGAAGCGATTGTCGCACGATTTGCACTCGAACAGGTGATGAAAGACTTTTCCCCGGTCCAATCGGTGAAAGAGGCTCTTGAGCGGGTTGCAAGGCCGGTTGTTTTTTCGGTGTTGATCATTCTTCTCGTCTACCTTCCCCTTCTCACCCTTGAGGGGACAGAGGGCAAGATGTTTCGCCCCATGGCAGCCACGATGGGGCTTGCCCTTTTTGGCTCAGTGCTTTTTTCGTTGATCGCCTTCCCGGCCCTCAGTGCGTTGTTTTTGCGCCCCTCCAGTTCTTCCCACACCACCCATCACCATGAAGGCCAACTCGAGCACCACTATCGAAGAAGCCTTCGCAAGGTGCTTGAGGCCCGTTTTTGGGTGATTGGTGCTGGTGCTCTGGCTTTTATTCTCTGCCTCCCTCTTTTGCTTTCGCTTGGGGCGGATTTTGTGCCACGCATTGAGGAAGGTGATATCGTGGTTGTGGTCAAGCGCATTCCGAGTGTTGGCCTGACGGAAGCACGGCGGCTTGACCTTGAGGTGCAGCAAGTGCTTCGGCGCTTTCCTGAGGTCTTAAGCACTGTGGCCATGAACGGGCGGCCAGAAGTGGCAACCGAGCCCGTTGGCATGGACTCTACTGATATTCTTGTGCGCCTGAGGCCTCACGCGGAATGGAAGACGGCTCACGATCTGGATGCGCTCGGAGAAGCGATCAAGCGAGCGATTGAAAGCGAAGTCCCAGCGAGTTTTGTTTCTGTTTCTCAGCCGATTGAGGATCGCACCAACGAGCTCATTTCGGGTTCGCGTGCTGACGTGGCGATTGTGCTTTTCGGCGACGAGCTTGCGCGCATGAGCGATATTGCCAAGCGGATTGGGCGCTTGGTGGCGGGAATCAGCGGAGCCGGCGATATCCGCATCGAACGCGTTTTGGGGCTACCGATGATCGAGGTGGAGATCGACCGGAAGAAGCTTGCGCGCTATGGATTAACGGCCGAGGATGCCCTGATTGCCGTCGAAGCCCTGCGTCAGGGGCGCAAAGTGGGGCAATTGTTTGAGGGGCAAAAGCGTTTTGATGTGAGGGTGCTTTTGCCTCCTTCGGAGCCGGGGCTAGAGGGATTGCGCAGGCTGCCAGTGGGTGCCTTCCGCGGCAATCTCGTTCCTCTTGGGCAAGTGGCTGAGGTGCGTGAAGTCGATGGCCCATCCCAAATCAGCCGCAGAGACATGCAGCGGCGCATTCGGGTGGAAGTCAATATCCGTGGGAGAGACCTCGTAAGCTTTGTCAACGAAGCCCGCGCCCTCGTCGAGCGCATGGTGGTTTTGCCCCCAGGGTATCGAATCGAGTGGGGAGGACAATTTGAAAACTTTGAACGCGCGACCAAACGACTGGGGGTGGTCTTGCCGATGGCGCTTGGAATCATTTTCGCGATGCTTTTTGTGATCTTCGGAAGCGCGCGCCATGCTTTAGCGGTTTTCACTGGTGTTCCCCTTGCAGCGATCGGTGGTGTGGTGGGGTTGGCGCTGAGGGGGATGTCTTTTTCCATTCCTGCAGCCGTTGGCTTCATTGCCCTTTCGGGGATCGCTGTTCTCAACGGTGTGGTCATGGCCTCGGAAGTTGAAAGGCGCATCCAGATGGGTGCGGCGTGCGAGCGTGCCATCATCGATGGTGCAACTTCGGTTCTGCGAGCGATGTTGCTTACGGCCACTGTTGCCGCACTTGGCTTTTTGCCGATGGCGCTTTCAACATCGGCAGGTTCCGAGGTTCAACGACCCTTGGCCACAACAGTGATTGGGGGCATGGTCTCAAGCACCCTTTTGGGGCTTTTTGTGCTTCCAGCACTGCTCTATGTTTTCCTTCGTGAGCGAGCGAGGGTGCAACTTGCTGCACCATCACCTTAAGATGGGTTGGAATGAGCAGAAGGCCTCAAGATCACTACGGTCATCGCGCAAGACGAGAGGGATATCCAGCCCGATCGGTCTACAAGCTCCAAGCCATCGATGAGCGCTATCGCCTCTTTCACCCTGGGATGCGCGTGCTCGATCTCGGCGCAGCACCTGGAAGTTGGACGCTCTATGTCGCTGAGCGCCTGAGGGGAAGGGGTCAGGTGGTCGCTGTCGATCTTCAGAGGCTTGCGCTTGCACCCTCTTCTTTGATTCAGGTGTTGCAAATGGATGTTTTTGCAATTGAAGTTGGTGTAGAGCCTTTTTTGAGGGGGGCGTTCGATGTGGTGTTGAGCGATATGGCGCCATCAACGACGGGGAATCGAACAGTGGATCAGGCACGTTCTTTCAACTTGTTCATGAGGGCCCTTGAAGTGGCCCAGGGGGTGCTCAAAGAAGGTGGAGCCTTCGTTGGCAAAATTTTCCAAGGCCCAGACTTCGAAGAAGCACGCGCAGCGATGCGCGCTGCTTTTGCTGAAGTGAGGGTGGCAAAACCTCCCGCGAGCAGAAAAGAGAGCATTGAGGTGTTTTTGGTGGGGTTGCGGAAACAAGGGAGGGAAAAATCACCGGATGATTCGCCTGAGGAGCACTTCGAGGACAAAGAGACCCAGCGCTCCAAGGAGAAGCCAGGGGAGGAGGTTTTCGTATCGGTCAGGGGCTCGGCCTGTTTTGAGAAGGGGGCTCAGATCGCTTTCGATGATGCTTCCCCCCGTGGTTTTGGCGAGTGCGCGAAGGAGGTCTAGGTTTGGGCTGGTTGCATAAAACTCATGTGGGACGGTATAAGGGACGATTGATTGGGTGTAAAGCGGTGGTATCGATGGGTGAGTCACTGTGGCCTCAATGGAATAGGTGCCAAGCTGAGAAAGGTGTAGGCCTGCCTCAAAAATGCCTGGTGCCACTGGTTTAAGGGTGATGACATGGCTTGATGAAGGTGATGACTCGATTGGTCCTTTGACAACCGCCTTGGCTTCAACCTCACTCCATAGGGAATTGTCCAGATGATCGGGTGATAGGGAAAGGTGAACGTGGAGGGTGTCTCCATCAGTTATCACGCGCAGAGAAAGGGGAGAATCGCTTGCTTGAGGCTGCTCAAGGCGAATGAGGGAGGCAAAAAAGCGGGCGGCCATGGGCCATCCCAAAAGGGAGCTGGACCACGCACCTTCAAGGTCGCTTGCCCACATCCAAATGCGGCCTTGATTCCACTTGCGCTCTGCGAGGATGGGATCGCCTCTTTCGCTCCTTAGGAGGATGCTTGCGGATTGGCGGAGTTCAGTAAGCACGTAGCCCTTAAGGGGTGGGGGCGTTGCAAACTCTTGGGGGAGGGTGCGGGTGGACTCGATTCGGAAGCGCCCTTCGATCCAGTCGCTTTGGCTTTGCGAGAGTGCTTCTCGCAGGAAAATGCGGGGGAGGTTTGAGGGGTCAGCAGTGAAGTAGAGGCGGCCCCCCCCTCGGTCGGCAATCTCAGCAAGCATGTGGCGGTTGACGTCAGTGCCGACGCCCACAGCAGTGAGGGTGATGCCATCGGCCCGCATGGCGGAAACGAGCTCTGGGATGCCTTGCTCTTGGCTTTGCCCGTCGGTGAGAAGAACGGTGTGGCGGATGGGGGCGCGAGAGCGCAAAAGGTCCTGGTAAGCCGCTTGGAGGGCGGGCAAAATCGCAGTGCCCCCGCGGGGTGCCAGGCGACCGATATCGCGCAAAATGCCAACACGGTTTGAAGCGCTTTGGAGGGGCACGATCCGTTCTGGCACTGTGTCAAAGCCGATGACCAGGAGCTCGTCTGAGCTGCCAAGGGCTTCGGCAGCGGCGCGCGCGGCTTCTTTGGCAAGCTCCATCTTTGGGCCTGCCATCGACCCAGAACGGTCAATGACCAAGGCCAAGGCTCGGCTTGGTCGGTCCATCATGCGGCGACCCGAAGGCGAAAGGGGCAGAAGGGGCTCTAGGCCGCTGCCTTTCCAGCCCAAGGGGCCGTGGCTTCGAGGGCCAGCGCTCAGCCAAATCAAGGCGCCTCGGCCGAGCGCATGGATCAGGGCCCGCTCTGTGGCGGGGGATATGTCGGCTGAGGAAGCATCGGAGAGGACAATCAGGTCAAAAGGGGAAAAGCCAGAGGACTCGGTTGGGAGGTTGCGCAAAGGGCGAAGCTCGACCTCAAAACCGGCTGCTTTGATGAGGTGGGCAAAGTCTTCAAGGCGAGATGGCTCAAAAGCGGCAAGCAAGGCTTTGGGACGATC
Source organism: Sandaracinaceae bacterium (assembly GCA_025056955.1). Classification (GTDB taxonomy): domain Bacteria; phylum Myxococcota_A; class Polyangia; order Polyangiales; family Sandaracinaceae; genus JANWYL01. The sequence goes on from JANWYL010000090.1 coordinate 8,226, forward strand.
CTCAATCCGCAATGGAGTCAGAACTTCATTGTTTTCGGAAATGGCATCGCTTGAAGGCTCGAGGGGCTCGAGGCGTGCACGGAGCTGGGCCTCACCGGCATGGGTGGAGTGCATGCGAAAGGTGTATTCAGAAGGGCCGGGGTTAAGCTCAGTTTCGATGGGGGGTGGTGCGGGCGCGATCTTTGGTGAAAGATCAAGGTGAAGGCGTATTTTTGCTTTGGTGTTAGACCATACGCCAACTTTTGCATCGAATAGGTTTCCTGCACGGATGCGATCGGGGACAGAGATGTGACGCAGTGAAAGCTCGGAGCGTGTGGATGGAGAGATGGGTGTGACGTGAATGGGAATGCCTTTTTGTGCAAGGGAGGCGGCTTCAACCATGGCGCTTCCCTTGGTTTCAATGCCATCGCTTAGCAGCCATATGCGTGGGCTTTGCCCTGGCACCAAGCCCAGGTGAGCCATGCGCAAGGCAGCGGCAATGTCGGTTGATGGTGGATTGGTGATGGGTGGAAGCTCGAGCTCACCTGGGGTGTTTGGCAGAGGAACAGGGGTTGGGTGACTGCCAAAAGCGATAAGGGTGACTGAGTTGATGGAGGAGGCCCCCTTCAATGCAGAAAGCAGGGAGCGTATTTTGGAAGTGATTTCAAGCCGACCTTCTTCCGAGATCGAGGCCGATGTGTCGGCAAGAATTACAAGGGAAAGCCCATGTTCTCTAGAGCGCATTGAGGGATCTGCGGCGGAAGCAATGAGAAGGGAAAAGAGAGCAATCCGAATCAAGGCGAGGGGGATTCGCACCCGAGTGGATGCACCATCAAGGCTCAACAAGGCAAAGAAGAGAAGAGGCAAAAGGGCTGCAAGCCAAAGCCAAGCAGGGCGAAAAAAAAGGATGGGCAAATTCAACCCATTGGTGATCACAAGGTGAATGAGCCAAGCGATCAGGATGGTGGAAAAAAAGAGGAGGAATGGAGGTAGAAGTTTTTTCGATTTCACCTTCTTGCCTCCAATCGATCGATCCAGATGCTTACGAGCAACAGAAGAGCAGAGGCGAGAAGCAAAATGAGCCAGAGCGGAAAAAAAGAAGGGGGTTGAGATGGCGTTGATTTTGGGGGTGAGCTTGGTGGTGGCGAAGGGAGAGCGCTTTTGAGATTTGACTCGCGTTCATCCGTTTGAATGGAAAAAAGCATGGTTTGCGATGGTGAAAGCAGTTCATAAATGCCCGAATGGTCAAGGCGCAGGGAGAGGATTCCATGGTGAGTGGTCAAGGTGGTCTTGGGTGAATCAGGGAGCTGGCGCAGGGTGACAATTTCGGAATTGAATGGGATGCGAAAGTCTTCACCTGCACGAAACGAGAGGCTTTGTTGAAGGGGATCTGGAGCCAACAATTCGATCGCACCGTGGATCAGAAGGGGCCAAGCCGCACGCATTGGAAGATCGCTCTCTCGTACGTCAAAGCCAATCACCCAAAAGCGTTGGCCAGCACGGATTCCAGAAACGAGGAGAGCACCCTTTGGATCAGCACCAAGAATCTGGTCACTGGATTCAAGGGAAGGAGGATGGGCACGGGCGATATTGACCTCGTGGAGAGCAAGGTGTGCCAAAAGGGGGTGGGTGCGGTCGACAAAGGCAAAGCGTGGTGATTCGAGCGGATGATCACAGGCAAACCAAGGCTGAGGTGAGTGGCATGGGTGAATGGCGACCCATGGGATGGTTGGGGGAGATGGGGGGAGATAGCGATCGAAAAGGATGATGTCGAATGATGGTGGATGGGTAATGTTGAGATATTGTTCTGGTGATATTGAAACAACCTCGATATTTGTGTCGACTTGAAGCACAGCATCGACGAAAAAATTGGCCTCTTCAGGAGGTGAAACGTGGAGCACTTTTCGGGTGCGACGCGGTGGGATGGCGGTAAAAGATCGGTTGTCAATGCCAAGCGCATCGATGGGAGAAGAGCGATCATGGAAGGTGATCCGCGATTCAAAGAAGGTTGCATCAGGTGCGGAGAGGGTGATGAGGCGGCGAACTCGTTTGCCAGAACCGATGGTGAACGTGTCTTTCCATCTGAGAAGGCCACGCTCAAGGATGAGGAGATCGATTGAAGCGTCTTGGGAAGCGAAACTTTGAATTTCAACAATCAGGTTGGCTTCACGAGGGTTGCTGATGGAGCGTCGTGCACCAAAAGCGGTGATTGCAATGTTGTCCATTGGCTCCCCAAGGTGATGGATGTGAATGGTTTCTGGCTTGGCACCTGAGTTGGTGTTGGGTGTTGCAAAAGGGTGGTCGGTATAAACCTCGATCGCACAGGATGGGGCTTTGGTGCAAAGGGCCTTGGCCAAATCGATGGCCTCTTCGATGTTGGCCGTGCCGTCTGTGCCTTGGGCACGATTGAGGGTGTTGAGGGTGGATTCGGGGTCGAGCCCTGGGTGGGCAAGGAGGATGGGGTGGGCTTTGGCCAAAACCAGTGCAGAGCGAGATGAAGGTGAGAGGCCGCGGATGGCGGAAGCGATTTCGGCCTTCGCCCAATCGAAGCGGGAAATCGCCTGGTTTTTGATGGTGGCTTGCATCGAAGCGCTCGCATCGAGAAGGAAAACGACGAGAGAGGGAGAAGGTGTTTCTGAAACGAATTCCGGCTTGGCCATGCCGAGAGCCAAAGAGAGGGCCACTGACCACGCCACAAAGAGCGCGAGCAGGCGTTTGGGGCGCCTCATGTTTTTGCGGCGAGCGCCAAGGGCCGAAAGCCCTTGAAGGGGGATGAGGCTTGGAAGCACAACCACCTTGGGTTTGGGGCGGAAAAGGTGCAAAAAGAAAATGAGCAAGGCCGCAATCCCAAAGGCGACCCCCACCTTTTCAAAGCTCCATCCGGCCCATCGAATTCCGTGCACGATTTATTTTATTTATGGTTATTTATGGCTCAGGAGTCTTCCGTGGATGAGAAGGCGGATG
>JANWYL010000091.1 GCA_025056955.1 Sandaracinaceae bacterium
CTTTTCAAAGAGAGGCCTGGATTGTCACCCGTTGAGCAGGCTGGATACGTGGATCTACTGTCATTTCTTCCCAACAATGTTCTCACCTATGGGGACCGAATGAGCATGGCCCACAGCCTCGAACTAAGGACGCCATTTTGCGATCACGTTTTGGTCGAAAAAGTGCTGCGGATTCCCGCTCGCTTTCGTTTGCGTTTTTTGAAGCCAAAGTATTTGCTCAAAGCAGCGATTCGAAATTTGGTACCACCGACAACTCTAAAAAGAAGCAAAATCGGCTTCAATCCGCCAATTGCCATATGGTTGCGCAAGGACTTGGAAGAGCTTCTCAATCGCTTTCTCGCTCCATCTGCAATTGCGGATGTGGGTGTGCTTAACGAAAAAGCGGTTGCGAAGCTTCTTTTCCTCTTGCGTTCGAGGCAAAAAGATGTCTCCCTCCAGGTTTGGGCCCTCCTTGTGATTCAAGCCTGGATGATGGCCATGCGAAAGCGTGCCACCCATCTCCCACGAAAAAATGCTTGATTTGATGGGGAAAAGGCATGTGTTAAAAAGGGCCCATGCCTCCTGAATTGCTTTTTGCCTTGCCGCTCTTTGCGGTTGAAGAAAACGTAGGAGCCCCCCAGTCCATTGCCACTTTAAACCAAAAAGCAGAACGAGAAGAAGCTCCTTCAGGTGATCAACGAGAGGAAGCCCCCTCCTCTCCTACCCAGTCAGAGCCCCGCGAAGACGAGTACAGTGCCCAAGTGCGGCTGCGGAGGGAACTCGGCCAAGTCCACCGTGCCCTTGGCATAGCGGCATGGGCCTCGATGACATTGACCACTGCCTTGGGCTTCATTCAGTACTATAACCTCTACGGTTTTGGCGCAGGGCAAGATGAAAACCCTTGCGCAGTTGGGAATGCCATCTTTGGCCAAGACCAATGCTACGGTGACCCATGGCCGCATCGCATCGGGTGGATCGTCACGGCCATCGCTTATTCTGGCGCTGGTGTTCTGTCTTATCTGTTTCCAGATCCAAATCGTGTCAAAGAAGGCCATGGTCCTTATGCTCAAAAATTGCGAATCCACGAAGCCCTTCGATGGGTTCACCTGATTGGAATGGGCATCCAGATCGCATTGGGCCTAGGCCATGGGCTTGGGATTTTTGGAGACCGGGCCAACCACTACGAAGAGCTGCGCGCTGTCGCGACCACCCATCTCATTACAGGAATGATTACCTACGGTGCGCTCACAGCAGCCGGAGCAATCATGTTATTTTAGTTCTCAACGCTTGACATCGCCTCTCGCGAAAATGCTTGCCACATAACTCAAAACGTCTTTGGCACTTGCTTCATTATAACCATAGTACTTGATAAGGCGTTCTTTGATCACATCAATTTTGTCCTGAGTCTCTTTATCGATCACATTTGAAACAAAGCTCGATAGCTTGATGGAGTCTTTCTGATCTTCAAAGAGCTTCATTTCGAGAGCCCGGCGCAAGCGATCATTCGTGTCATACGTAAACTTCTTGCCCTCAATTGCAAGAGCACCAATGTAATTCATGATCTCTCTTCGGAAGTCGTCTTTTCTGCTTTCTGGAATATCGATCTTTTCCTCAATCGAGCGCATGAGTCGCTCGTCTGGTTCTTCGTCGCGACCTGTGTACCTGTTTTTGACTTTCTCTTTTAGAAGATAAGCACGCACATTATCGATATAATTTGCACACAAACGGCTGATCGCCTCTTCATCAGCCGAGATTGCACGTTGAACTTCATTTTTGATGATTTCTTCGTACTCTGTACGAACGACGCCGATCAGTTCTGCATACCGTTTTCGCACTTCTGGATCTGAAATGAGCGAATGATGGGCAAGCCCTTTTTCAAGTTCATTTAAGACCATGAAGGGGTTAATGTATCCCTCCGCTCCTTCTCTCACAAGCACATTTGATATTTTATCCTGAACATAGCGCGGAGAAATGCCATCCATTCCCTCTCTGCTCGCCTCTTTTCTAAGCTCTTTGACATTGTCTTGGGTGAATCCTGGAAGCATTTTTCCATCATAAAGTTTCATTTTTTGGACCACGCTGATATTGTGCTTCTTTGGCTCTTCGAGACGTGTGAGCACAGCCCACATTGCAGCAACTTCAAAGGTATGAGGAGCCACATGCTTTCCTCGCAGCCTTGTTTCATTAAATTCCTTGTAGTAGATTTTTTTCTCCTCACTGATTTTTGTAATGTACGGAATGTCTATCTTGATTGTGCGATCCCTTAGGGCTTCCATGAATTCGTTGTTGAGAAGACGCTTGTATTCGGCTTCATTTGTGTGGCCAATAATCACTTCATCGATATCGGTTTGAGGAAACTTTTTTGGCTTGATCTTTCTTTCTTGTGTTGCACCCAAAAGATCATAAAGAAATGCAACATCGAGCTTTAGAATCTCAACAAACTCTAAAATTCCCCTATTTGCCACTTCAAACTCTCCGTCAAAGTTAAATGCACGGGGATCGGAGTCAGAGCCATACTCTGCAATCTTTCGATAGTTGATATCGCCCGTAAGTTCTGTTGAATCTTGATTTTTTTCATCTTTTGGTTGAAAGGTGCCGATCCCAATGCGATCCTTTTCACTCAAAACCAATCGCTTTATTCGAATGTGGCGTTGGACCACTTTGGCCCAATCGCCTTTGTATCGCTCCATGAGGGAGCGAAAGATGAACCGGCAAGCAGGATTGAGAGAGCCTGGCACAGAAATCGGGTAGCGGCTGTGGCGAATCCCAAGCTCACGAATGGCCTGGTCCCTCCACTCCTCGGGAATCAGCTTAAGGGGCTCTTCGTTCATGGGGCTTGGGAATTCATCCTCATCGCCAGCAAGACCCGTTTCTCGGAGGTTAACCCACTTGTAGGTGTAGAGGGCACCCTCTGGCGTGCGTGAGTAGCGCTCAAGGCCTTTTTTGAGCAGGCGCACAATTGTGCTTTTGCTTGAACCAACAGGGCCATGGAGCAGGATGATGCGGCGTTCAGGGCCATAGCCAAGGGCTGCGGCGTGAAGCGTTGCCACAAGGCGCATGAGGGGGATGTCCAAGCCGAAGATGGCATCTTTTCCACCTTCAATTGGGTCTTGAAAGAAGGGGTAGCGAACCAAGCGCTTCTTGTTATCGACGTATTCTTCTTCGCCGTAGCTTACGATCATGTCATAGAGGCGCTGGTAGGCGTTGCGGGTGACTTCGGGGCGCTCGCGGACGATATGGAGGTACTCTTCAAAGCTTCCCTCCCAGGAGAGCTCGCGAAAACGCTCAAGGTCATTGAGTCGAGCCAGGCGATCGACAAGACTTTCTTGAGACTTCAGCATGGAATTTCCTCAATGCTCCCCTTAAGCCTACCACCAATGCCCGCATGCTTCCGGTGAAATTTGAAAAAAGCAGAAAGCGCCTATCCGATGAGTGGAAGGAGCTTGAAGAAAGGCTCAAGGCGATTGAGCGCCAAGCCAGAACGATCGGGCGTCTCATTCTCGATGTAGAAGCAAAAGAAGAGTGCATTCGCATGGCAGAAAGGGGCATTTTCCTCGAGCCTTCTTCCCTCTCTAGCGTCCGCCCCTTCGATGCATCGCCAGCCCTTCAAGACCTTGCGGCAATTCGAAAAAAACTCCCCTCCTTCCTTTCATCCCCTCTGCGTGATCTCTACGAAGAGCGCTGCGATGAGCTGGCCCTCGACCTTGAAATCGCTCAAGCACTGGGTCAGGCAAGAAAAATTCGACCCCTTGTGGCCCGACGCTATGGAAGTGGTCGAGAAAAATTTGCTTCCCGTTCTCTTGTGGAGTGGGCAGAGCGGATACTTGATGCTTTTCGCGGAAAGGAGCAAGACCCGACAATCGATCACCTTGACCTTGCCCGTGCGATCCGAGCAATTGCTCAAAGGCTTGGGCTTTCAGTCGATGTGAAGGTCACGCAAGCCCTTAGCGCTTCTGCGGCATATGGAGAAAAAAGAGTCTGGATCCAAAAAAGGAAGTTTGGGCTTTGCGAAGCCCGGCGGATTGTGGCCCACGAAGTGTTTGGTCACCTTCTTTCAGAGGAAAACGCCCTTCGACAAAAAGTAGGACTTTTCGAGATTGGAACCAAATCGGCTTTTCGCGATCAAGAAGGCATCGCCATCTGGTGGGAAGAAAAAACCAATGCGATCGACGGCCATCGGGTTCAAGCCCTGGCCAGTCGGACAATCGCCACGGCCATGTTGCATGAAGGTGCCCAATTTTCCGAAGTCCTTCGGATTCTCGTGGAAAAATGGGGCATTGAGGTGCGCCTTGCAGTCACAAGCACTGAACGCGCCTTTCGAGGTGGAGGCTTTGCGCGAGACAGCGCGTACCTCCTTGGATGGTTGCGCGTGCGTCACGCCCTGGCCAGGGGAAAGCTCAAACCAGAGGAACTCCAAGCCGGCCGCCTGAGCCTAGAGGCCATCCCCTTGTTGCACGGCATCTTGCGCCTGGGAAAAGCGATTGAGCCCGGGTTGGCAAACAAGCTTTTGGACCAGGTGGGGCTTTCTGGTTGTAACAAAAAGAACGTTGAGTTTCATGCCAAACTCCATGAAATTGGCCTTGCATGTGACGGAAGCAACCCTTAGATAGGGCTAGGGGCAATGGCTGATGCAATTTTGCTTACTGGCTTTGAGCCTTTTGGGGGAGAAAGGATCAACCCTTCTTGGCTTGCTGTTTCTGCGCTAGATGGTGAGGTCCTGGGTGGGGCAAGGGTTTTTGCGCAAAAGCTGCCTTGTGTCTTCGGCAGAGCCGAAGCGGTGCTTTTTGAAGCGATTGAAGCCATCCGCCCCCTTGCCGTGATCGCCACAGGACAAGCAGGAGGAAGCGATTCAATTGAAATCGAAAGGGTCGCAATCAACTGGATCGACGCAAAAATCCCAGATGAGCTTGGTCAACAGCCAATCGATTGTCCTGTGATTCCAGGCGCTCCGGCCGCTTACTTTTCCACGCTTCCCCTTCGCTCAATTTTCGAGCACCTCACAAAGGCGGGTATCCCCGCCCGCTTGTCAATGAGTGCTGGCACCTTCGTGTGCAATTCCCTTTTCTACCACCTCATGCATCGGGTGCACTCCCTTTCGCTTCCAATTCTTGCAGGCTTTATTCACGTTCCTTTTGTCGAAGAGCAAGCAGCGCATCATGCCGCTCGCCTCCAAAAAAAGCCACCATTTATGCGATTGGATCAAATCATCTGCGCCCTCCGGATTGCCAGTGAAATAAGCCACAAGGCAGCGCTTGCCAATCGTTGGTAAGGAAATTCTCTCGATTATCCACCAAGAAGTTCCTCGGCAAAGCAGCGCGCAAGCGCCATGATTGTGTGTTGGGGATTGACACCAAGCACGCTTGGAATGACCGATGCGTCAACCACAAGGAGGCCATCGCAATCCCGCACCCGTCCCCCTTCGTCGGTCACTGAGGATCGAGGGTCAGCACCCATGACAGCGCCACCAAAAAGATGGCTCAATATGGCGACGTAAGCCCGGGGATCGAGGGAAGCCTCCCGGATGCGCTCGACTTCGTGAGGCCCTATCTCAAAGGGCATGCCTCCGATGCCTGGAATGACGCTTTGGGCGCCAGCTGCAAAGTGGGTGCGGGCAACGAGATACACTCCCTCCCGCAACCTGCGCATGTCTTCTTTGTTGAGGGTGTAACGAACAATCCCTTTGCCAAAGAAAGTGCGATGGATTCGGCCCACAGATTCGGCTCGGATGGAGTGGCACCACATCGCAAAAAAGCGGTAGCGGGCAAGGCGCTCCATGAGGGTCCTTCCTCCACCGGCCAAGCGGCTGGCCACGAGCTCAAGGGGAATGTGGAGAGTCTCAAGCTTGATACCCAAACGGTCTCGGAAAGCGAGGGTAGACCACCCTTGGGTTGCCCCGATATTGTGGTCAACTTCATGTTCGTAGACCCCAAAAACACCTGTTCCAGGATGGGCCCTAAAGAAACGTCCGATGGCAGGATGACGCAAGCCGCTTTGCCATAAAATCAATGGAGTTTTTGTGGGAGAAGCCGCCAAGACAACGGCGCGCTTCGCCCGAATCTGAAAGGACGAACCTCTTTCGCGCGTTTTTGGGTGCAAAAAGCGCCCCCGAACGCCAACGGCGCGCCGGCCTTCGAAGGTCACGGATTCAACAGGGGCACAAGAGACGATAAAGCCCCCCCTTTCGATGATTTCTGGAATCCAGACCACGTTGACCGAGCGCTTGCGGCGCTTGCGGCACCCTTGGAGGCATTGGCCGCTCCCAGCACAGCGTTCGACGTATCGAGTCATGTAGTGGCTCTCATAGCCAAGCGCCCTTGCGCCTTTCATCGCAAGTGCATTCGAGCGACCGAGTGCTTCGAGAGGCACTTCTTCTGCCGAAAGCTCCTTTTCAAGTGCCTCTTGGTGCATCCAAACGCGCTCGGCAAGCCTCCCTCTGCCCGAGCCCCGACCAATTCCAAACTCCCTCTCCCAACGATCGAACACATCGGCAGGGGTGCGAACGCAAATCGCCGAGTTGATCACAGTGGTTCCACCAACAACCCGGGCCTGCACGATTGGCCAAAAGGCCCGACCCAGCGTGACTTGCATGCCCCAATCGTCCATGAGATCACGCATCGCCCCATAGACCGAATGGGGGTATTGCTCCGGCTCGATCCAAGGACCTGCCTCCACTACTCCAACCACAAGGCCTTGCCTTGCAAGGTAAGAAGCAAAGGCCCCTCCCCCTGCCCCCGAGCCCACAACAACCACGTCGGCTTCTGCTTCGAAAGCTGGCTCGACCGCACTTCGGAAAGAAACGTGAGTTCCCCTCACTTCTGCCTCCAGCCATTGGAGTCAGGCCCGTAGGGAGCTAGCCCCATCCGCTCCCGAACCACTGGATTCCTCCCCCAACACAAGCCACAGGCAAGCTTGAGGAGAAAGATCGCCTGCTTGATCCAGTACCACTGGCACTCTCCTAGGCGAGCTGCGTGGCGATCGAGCTGCTCCTTTGGCAAAAGGAAGGCAGGAAAAGGCCTGCCGATCGTGAAAAGAGGAGTCAAGTGGAAGACGAGTGCAGCAACAAAAAGGCCAAAGCGAAGAAGAAGGGGAGCTTCCGAGCGCAATTCACGCAGAAAACCATCAAGATCGGTGTCTTCGATTCCTGGCAAGGCTTCTGTGCGAGGGTAAAGCGCGCACATGGCCGATCGGAGGAGCGAGGGCATCACGGTTGACTTACCACGAACAAGGGCCAAAGCGAGCCGCTGGCGCGCTAAACAAAATCGCCTAGCAACATCTTGATGGTTGGAAATGCACTGCCCATCGATGACCATCTGCCTCAAATTCTTGAGTGTCTTAGGAAAGATGGAGCTGTTGTTGTCGTTGCCGAAGCTGGAGCCGGGAAAAGCACAAGAGTACCAAGGGCGATCTTCGAGGGAGAATGGGCCAAGCGGGGTGAGATCATTGTGCTTGAACCCCGGCGCATCGCTGCCCGCCTCCTCGCCAAGCGAGTGGCAGAAGAACTAGGAGAAAGGGTAGGTGAAGGGGTTGGTTACACTGTCCGCTTCGATGAAGCGCGAAGCCCTTTGACGCGCCTGCGCTTTGTGACCGAAGGGATTTTGAGTCGATGGATCGGGAATCAACCCCTTCTCGAAGGGGTATCTTGCGTGGTGCTCGACGAGTATCACGAGCGCTCCATCCACAGCGATCTCGCTTTGGCTTGGGTCAATCACCTCCGTCGCACGGTAAGGCCTGATCTCTGGATCGTCGTGATGAGCGCCACGGTTGAGGCAGAACGCATTGCGGCTTTTCTGGAATGCCAAGTGGTAACAGTGCCAGGAAGAACCCACGAGGTGAAGATCGAGTACCTTGCAAAAGAAGAATTGCGGGTTGAGGAACTGATTCGAAGGGGACTCGTGCATTTTTTTACCCATTATTCCGATGGGGGAGATGGTCATGTTCTGGTTTTCTTGCCAGGGGCCCGCGAGATCCGGGAAAGCAAGGCCCTCCTCGAGCCGATTTGCAAGCACCACGGGTATGAGCTCGTTTGCCTGCATGGCGACCTCCCTCCAAGCGAGCAGGAATATGCGTTGCAGGGAGGCAAAAAGCGAAGGGTAATTCTTTCAACCAATGTTGCCGAAACTTCGATCACCATCGATGGGGTAAGTTGTGTGATCGATTCAGGTCTTGAGCGACGTTCTTTTTTTTCGCCGTGGCAGGGTGTGCCTGAATTGAGGAAGGTGCCAATTGCCAAATCCTCTGCCATCCAAAGGGCAGGCCGCGCAGGTCGCACCGCCAAGGGAAGGGCAATCCGCCTCTACTCCCAAAGCGATTATGAAAGCAGGGCCAATTTTCCCCCTCCAGAAATTCATCGAAGCGATCTCAGTGAAATGGTATTGATTTTGGCAAAGGTAGGGATCACCGAGCCTGAATCCTTTGCCTTTTTTGATCCCCCACCTCCTGCCTTTATCGAACATGCCAAACGAAGCCTTAGGGCACTTTCGGCAATCGATGAAAAAGGCAAAATCACCCCGACGGGGGAGGCCCTCCTCAGGCTTCCTGTTGCACCACGCCTGGGTCGGGTTGCCCTTGAAGCGGCAAGGCTTGGTAAGCCCCGCGAGGGAGCTCAGCTTGCTGCGGTTCTTGCGGAGAGGGATTTTCGCATCGCCCATCGCACCGCTATCGATGCGAGGAGGCATCAACATGAAACTCCCCTCCTTACAAATTCTGACGCTTTGGATCGCTTCGAGGCTTTCACAGAAATCCTGAGCCAGGGTCCCTCTCACACCCCAAAGGGGATCGATCCGTATACCTTCCGCTCAATTGCTCAAATTGCAAAGTCTTTGGAGGTGGCACTCCGAGGATTGAAAGTGGCCTGTGCTGCTTCTACCCCATCAACCGAAGAAGTGCTGCTCCGATCTCTGCTTGCGGGTTACTCTGATCGGGTTGTGCGAAGGCAAAAGCCAGGAAGCAACGAGTTGCTTCTTGCAGATGGAGGTCAAGGAAGGATCGCTCCCCAAAGCGGTGTTTGGAAGAGCGAGTGGATGGTGGTGATCGATGGAGAAGAGAAAAATGGAGTCGTTGAGTGCATCGCGCTCTCTCACATCGAAGTGGACTGGTTGCTTGAGTCTTTCCCGGAACGCATGAGAGAGCAGAGAGAAGTGGTCTTTGACCGCAAAAAAGAAAAGGTGGAGTGTCGATTGGTGCTGAGCTATGAAGGCATTCCAATCGAAGAAACCCGATTAGAAGTTGAGGGAGAAGAAGTGGCTTCGGTCCTTGCCAAAGCGGTGCTTGAGGAGGGAATCGGGCGTTTTTTGGACGAAAAGGTTTTGGAAGCCTGGAAGGAGCGCATTCGCATCGCCCGCATCTTCGATCCAACCATTCCTCTTCTCGATGATGCCCTCATCCAACGCACCCTCCTGCAGGTTTGTGCAGACAAAAGAAGTTTTCGCGAAATTGAGCAGTGCGATCTTTTGGCCACCATCCTCGGTGAGATCGGTCAAGAAGCCATCAACCGAGTGGAGCAACTTGCACCCCAAACGGTGAGCTTGCCAGGCAGGCGGCGGGTGCCTGTCCACTACGAAAGCGGCAAACCCCCGTGGATCGAAAGCGCTATTCAAGACTTCTTTGGTGCGAGCGAAGGACCCCGATTGGGCTCCATTCCGATCGTGCTTCACCTCCTCGCTCCCAACCGCCGCGCTGTTCAGGTAACAACAGATCTGCGTGCTTTCTGGGAGCGCCACTACCCTTCCCTGCGCAAGCAACTGTCCCGTCAATACCCAAAACATTTCTGGCCGGAAGATCCCTTATCCATCTCTCCACCAAGCGAGAAGCACCGACCTCGTTCGTAGAGCATCTTCGATCACCGTTTGCTCACCTGAATTTTCACTTTGCGCTTCACAACCAGCTCCTCTTAGGTTAAGATGTGCATGTCCTTAGGGACACCCAGTTGCCATTTGCAATTCACCTTCTCTATTAACTCAAGGAGCAGACGATGGAAGCGAATCCAACACCTGGACTCGACAACGCCATTCAAGCAATGCGCGAGTGGAAAGAGCAGATCTTTTCTGCAATGCGCAAAGCAATATCCGAAGATCGTCGGGAAGAGCTCAAGCCGATGCTCGACTCTTTCGAAGAAGTTGAGCGTCACATCAACGAATGTGAACGGCTGAAGCGTTCTTGGAGCGATTACGCAAATCGTCTTTCCACCCTGCTCAAAAGCCTCTCTGAGAGCAAAAAAACAACGAAGCGGCCTCGCCCAACCCGCGCAGAAAAAGGGAGGAGCAAGTCAAGGGAAAGGAATCGCAGCAACGGGTCATCGGGAGGAGGGGTATCTGGGGCTGCATCTGATATCCCATCGCAGTCAGAGTTCGAAATGCCCATCCTTCGCGCGCTCGATAAGCTCGGGGGCACTGCTCCAAGAAAAGATGTGATCCAAATGGTGATCGAAGAGATGAAAGCAGAGCGCGGCATCACTGCAGGGCCAGGAGATCGGATGTGGCGGGTGTGGAAAGAGCGCATCAAGTTTGCCAGGTTGATGATGGTGCGTCGGGGATGGCTTTACAGGGACTCCCCAAGGGGCATGTGGCAGATCACCGAAGAAGGCCGCAAGAAACTTTTCGGCGAAGATCAGTCATCGCCCTCTCCTCCTGAAGAACCCCGAGTTGAGGTGGTAAGCTCTGCACCCGCATCTGAAGACCAGGCAAATCCATGAGCACCACCCTTCCACCAAAGCGAAAATCGCTAAATCTGGTGGTGTGGGTGGTGATTGGTCTTGTTCTTTTTTATCTTTTGGAAAGTGCTCCTCAAGAAGTGGAGCTCGTTTTTGAATTGGGGGGGAGTATTGCTTTCCCCCCGGGTTCATATCTCGATATCCATGTTTTTGACGAAGGTGGAGAATCCATTCGATGGGCTCGCCTGAAGTTTACACCCTCGGAGCCCCAACTGATCCATCGCATCCGATTGCCAAAGGGGAAGTATCGGTTGGAAGCCCGCCTTCCAGGCGGCGATCTTGTGGCTTCTGGTTTCGAGGTTTCAGGTAGGGAGTCGATCCCTATCCACCTTGGTGTATCTCGCTGAACAAACGATGGTGTTTGGGAAAGGCAGGGAAGTAGAGCCCTATGCCCATCCATTCTTTTTGAGGATTCCGCAGTGCCGCCTCATTTCAAAATCCAAGGAAATGCACCTTGTCG
>JANWYL010000092.1 GCA_025056955.1 Sandaracinaceae bacterium
GCCTTCAAAACGAGGCCGTGACCGTTCCAACCACCCGCAAGGCGCGTTTGATTCAGGCCTTGGTCGATGCAGGCCTCCGTCGGATCGAAGTGACAAGCTTTGTCTCGCCCAAGTGGGTGCCTCAGCTGGCCGATGCCGAAGAGGTGATCGGGCTCCTGCCTCAGCTTGAAGGGGTGCGCTACAGTGCCCTTTGCCCGAATCTCAAGGGCTTGGAACGGGCTCTTGCTGCCAATGTCAAAGAAATCGCCCTTTTCCTTTCGGCGAGTGAGAGCCATAACCGCAAAAACATCAACCGTTCGATCGACGATACGCTTGCGCTTTACCGCGAGATCGCCCAAGAAGCGGTGCGCCACGGCCTAAGGGTGAGGGGCTACGTTTCGACAGTTTGGGGCTGCCCCTATGAGGGCGAAGTCCCGATCGCCTCCACGATACGCATCGCAAAAAAGCTTTTCGAGGCGGGCTGCTATGAAGTGGCTTTGAGCGATACGATTGGAGTTGGAAATCCCCTTCAGACAAAGCGCATCCTTCAAAGTTGTTTGGTCGAATTTCCTGCCTCGATGCTCGCCATGCACATGCACGATACCCGGGGCACTGCCTTGGCAAACATTCTCGTAGGGGTTGAGATGGGGATCCGCACCTTTGACGCATCGGTTGGCGGGCTTGGTGGCTGCCCCTATGCCCCTGGTGCTGCCGGAAATGTCGCAACCGAAGACCTGGTTTATATGCTGAATGGGATGGGCATTCGCACGGGGATTGATCTTGAAGCGCTTTGGGTCGCAGGCCAGGTGGCTGAGGCCATCATCGGCCGTGAGCTTCCTGGGAAAGTGCATCGCGCGGGCGTGCGTTCACTGGCCCGCTAGTTTAGCCATCAAGCCGACCAATTGAAGCGAGGTAATTTTCAGCCAAGGGTGCATCGTTTGTATTGTCAGGGTGAAAGGATGGGTGCATGTACTCCAAAAAGCCGCGCACAAAGAGCCGGATGCGGCGCTTTCGCTCGAGGCGGAGGCGGGGGTTGTTTTTGGCAAACTCCCAGGAAGCCCTGAGATCGGTGCCAAGCTTTTCCTCTTGGCGGAGGAGGTGAAGGGTGCCAGCTCTCCAAAACCACATGAGCACAAGCGTTGCTACGAAAAGCCCAGCGATGCGCATTGAGTAACGCCCATCCACCGCTTCAAACACGTCAAAGGCCACAGATTTGTGTTCGATTTCCTCGGCTGCATGCCACTTCATGAGGGCAGCCATGGTCGGGTGTGCGAAATTCAAAAAATCGCTTGAGAGTGCATTTCGCCCAAGCAGCGCCGTAAAATGCTCAAGCGCTGCGGTGGTGGCCAATCGCAAAGCCGGCGGTGCGAGCTTTTCGATGCGGGCGTAAGCAACGCCTTTGTACCATTCGAGAAAGGAGCGAATCTCGTAGCCTTGCGCTTCAAGGACCCGAAAGAAACGCTCATGGGCTTGCCCATGTCGCCCTTCCTGGCCGTAAAAGGCCCGCATGCGCCGGTACAGCAATGGGTCTTTGACCCGATCTTCGTAATGGCGCAGCGCGCGGATGAAAAAGCGCTCGCCTTCCGGAAAAAGCAGCTGAAGCGCATTGGCAAGTGCAGTGACGTGGGCATTTCCCATGAACCAATGCCGGGGGATTTGCCCTGCATCAAACTCAAACTCCATGGCCCGCACGATGGGCACGCGAGGAGTGGGCCCTTTGCTCAAAGGGTGCGAAAGAGGACGCGGGAATGAACCCATGCGCTCATTTTGACTCACTGTTGAACAAAGTTCAATATCAAAAGAAGGCAGTTCTTATATGGGCTTTTGATTGGTTGGATGATTTGCGGATGATTGGCGTAAGGCGAGGGCTTGGTTTTTGAGGGTCGGCCAGGCTTGGCTTCAGTTGGGGCATTCGGTGGCTTCTTCGTTTCGGGTTGGCTTTGGACGCGACTCCAGGCGGCAAGCTTCGAGCTCGTCCAGCCACTTGCCGCTCAGCCCTGCTTGCGTGCGGGCTTCGCGATTGAGGGGCAGCCCGCGGAGGAGGACAGGGCTGATTGGGGGAGGCAAAAGGGCTTGGAAATCGGCCAGGCTTTCGAGCCGCACCCCGAGGCGCCCAAGCCATTCGACAGCAAAGCGAACGTGGGCAACTTCATCGGCTATCACCTGGCGCAAAATCGCGCCGGCCTCTGGATCGCCTGCTGCTTCGAGCATGGCTGCAAAACGGGGCCCGTGGTCGAGGTTGCCTCCTTCGAGACCGACGCCCATCAAGGCCAAAAAAGAGGTGGCGCTTGGGCAGGCTGGCACCCGCTCCCAAAACCAGTCCCGCACGGGAAAATCGCCGATTTTGTGCCCAAGCCTCTCGATATGGGCTGCGTACATGCGCATGTGCTTGGCTTCATCAAAAAGCAGCCTGATCCAGCCCCGGCGCACGGGAAGAGGCGCCTCGGGAAAAGCGAGAACGGCCCAAGCGAAAAGCTCTCCTGCTTGGAGCTCATGGTGAAAGAAGGTGTGAAGAAGCTTTGCGCGTTGCGATGGCTGCGAAAGCGTTTTGGCTTTGGGTGTTTTTGAGCGATGGGTAAAGCGCAAAGAGGGGGGGCGTAGCGGGCGCACCCACGCGCGAGCCACTGGCTTTTCCTCCCATTTGTTGGGCAGGGGAGGTGGCGACATTCTCAGTTCGATCGAAGGGGTTTGGAGGTAGTCGTAGGCCCACCTTTCGATCGTGCCAAGGGGTGGGATGGCTTCAAGCGGTGCCCCATTGTCTTTTTTGTTCTCGTTGTGCATTTCGAGCCCAGGGGACAAGCTTGTCACATGCATCGCTTGAGGAAAGCACTTTTATTGATCCTTGCGAATTGGATGTGTGTTGGAAGCGCGGCCTGTGGAGGGGGAGGGACCCCTCAGGATGGAGGTTTGGAAGGAGGCGACGTTCTCGTTCCAGATGCAGGGCGAGACGCTGGCCCTCGTGAGATCAAAACATGGATTCTCACGACGGAAGACGCAAGGGCGCCACTTGAGGCTTTTTCTGAATTTTTGCCTGAATCCCTGGCGGCTGGCGTGATGGCAGTCCAAGACCCAATTCGCTCTTTGCGGGAGTTTACACGAGGTGAGCGCCGCTTTGCTGTTGTCGCTGAGTCTGGAAGGTGCGCAGAATGCTTTAGAATCGAGGAGGGTGATGGAGGGTGGATCGTGAAGGGTGGGCTGCCTCTCGGTGTGCAGTACGGGGTTTCTGCCCTTCTTGAGGCGATGGGTGTACGCTTCTTTCACCCTCACTACACCTATGTTCCACAAACCTTACAACCCCCAGATCGCTCCATTATCAATGTCGATCACCAACCAGAAATCGATATGAGGGGGCTTCAATTTCACATCCTTCACCCAATTGAAACCTACTTTGATTTTTGGGAGCCATCCCCGGAGCACCTACAGGATGCATATCGCACCCTCCAATGGGTGGTTGCAAACAGAGGCAACTTTGTGACATGGCCTGGCATTCGCAACCTGCGCACGGCTTCGGGAGAGCAAAGAGAGGCCTTGGTGGCTCACCAGCGGGCGATCATTGAACGCGCCCATTTGCATGGCCTTCGGGTTGGATTTGGGGTGCAGATTTTTGGCCTTTCCAATCTCCAGAATGCCTACGATCTTGTGACAAGCAGCAGGGATAATCTGGCTGAAGCGATCACCCAAAACATGGAGCCCCTGAGGCAGTTGCCTTTTGATGCAATCAACTTTTCATTCGGTGAGTTTTTTGCGGCAAACCCCGAGCAATTCATTCAAGGCCTTGAGCTTGCCCATGATGCAGCGCGGGCGATTTTCCCACGCGCGCTGATCAGCGGGACCATCCACGTTGGCGATTTTCCGACAACGCGCATCGACTACATGGGGAATCGCATTCTTTACTATTTCCTCATCGATTATGCGCGTCGTCCCATTCGCCCGTGGGTGCATACAGTGATGTACTACGGCCTCTTTGGGAGTGCAGGGGGAGCCTATAATCACGCCAACTTTAACGAGCACCGAGAGTACCTCTTCCGTCGCTTGGCTGAGGGCAAAGAGGTGGGGTACAAGCCAGAGAGCGCCTACTGGGTTGCATTTGACATCAACGTGCCCACCTACCTGCCTCTCTACATCTACAAGCGTTGGGAGGACCTTCATGGCATTCGCGAAAGGGCCCGGATGGCCATGCATGGGGGGCTTGAGGACCATGTGCTTTTCACGAGTGGTTGGGAGTGGGGGTATTGGCAAATCGACTGGGCTGTGCTTCGGATGAACTGGAAAACACCCTCTGGATTTGATGAAGTGGTTGCCGAGATGCTGGCTCCTCTGCCTGATGCGCGCGAAGCCACAGACATCATTCGCTCCCTCGCCCTCCTCCAAAACGAGTACCTGATTGAGAAAAACCTTGCGGCCTATCTCGCGGGCCAGGATGCGACTTTCGAAATTGGCTATGCGATGGGTTTTTGGAGCCAACCACGAAGGCCATCGATGCGGGACATTCAAATGATGTCTGAAATGGGGCGGAATGCCTTTGAGCGCGATGTGGTCAACGAGCTTCGAAACCTGGCCAACGCGACGAGGAATCTTCTTGAGCGGGTTGAGCGTTTGCCTTCGCTTGGTCGTGAACGCGTTTGGGCAGAGCTCAGGGATGGGATTGCAATCGATCTGGCCCGAGCAGAGTTTGCAAGCGCCTTGTGGGGAGCCGCGCTGCAAGCGTCCAGGGGCGCAGACCCAAGCTCGCTTGAGGCAGCAATGGAGCGCGCGCTCGATTCTGCCCGAAACATTGTGCGGAGGAGGCATGCGGCCCTTTTTGACCCTCGACCAGAAGAGATTTTGGCTCACCGCATCTCCACTGCGCTCATTTACCGCTACGGATACTTGCGTGAAGCCGATACCCTTTGCTTCTGGGTTCGAGAGCGCGCCCAATACCTCAACACCTTCCGAGGCGCTTCTGAACGTGTACCTGGGTGTGTCCTTTGATCACGGAGGGTGAGTGCGGGTAGTTAATCCTGCAGAGTGGGTGAAATGGCGAAAAAATCAATGGTGCTTTCAGTTGCTGTTTTGGGTGACTGGAAGTTGTTCCCATGAGGCATCTCCTCTCGGTTGGGACAGTGGGGTGGTGTGGCGGAAGGAGGATCGCTCCGATCGCGCCCTTTTTCCGCTTTCGCCTGAAGACCGTGCCCGATTTGTGCAAGGTGAGCGTTTGTTTTCTAAGACATTTCTTGAGTCAGAGGGGCTTGGTCCTCTTTACATTCAGCGTTCATGCGAATCCTGCCATGAGGGTGATGCACGTGGCCCTGGGGTGGTATTGCGCTTTGTGCCACCTCCGGGCTTTGCATTTGGTGACACCCTGATTCCCCGAAGTGTTCAAAATGCAACACCCATTCGCCCCCCTCAAGGCACCCCTCTGTTCCGCCGTTTTCCACCACCGGTTTTTGCTCGTGGCCTAATCGAAGCCATTCCTGACGAAACCATCGAGGGGTGGGCCCGCGCCCAAGCGGAGGATCCTGGCCCAGTGCGCGGTGTGCCAGCTCGGCTTTCTCCCTCTTCTTCTGATCCCCCAAGCATTTTTGGCTCAAATCCTCCGCGACTTGGCCGTTTCGGGCACAAGGCCCGCTCTGCCACCCTCGAAGCTTTCGTTGCAGATGCACTCCACGTGGACATGGGGCTCACTTCGGCTTTTCGCCCCCAAGAAGTCCCCAACCCAAGCGGGATCGCTGAAGACGGGCGTCCAGGCCTTGATCTTGACGAAAAGGACTTTGGGGCGCTCGTTGGGTATGTTCGCCTGCTCGATCTTCCAGAGCGAAAAACCAGCGATTCAAAGGGTGAATCCCTTTTCAGAGGCGTGGGTTGTGCGGAGTGTCATGTCCCAGAAGCGCGCACCCGCTCGGATCATCCGATTGCTGTTTTAGCAAATCGCGAGGTAAAGCTCTACACGGATCTTTTGCTTCACGACATGGGGGATGGCCTTGCTGATGGGATCAGGGAGGGTGCAGCATCAGGGAGGATGTGGCGGACTTCTCCCTTGATTGGCCTCCGTTTTTTCAAGCGCTTTCTCCACGACGGAAGCGCTCGCTCGGTGCTTGAAGCGATTGAAAGGCACGATTCAGCTGGCTCAGAGGCACGGGAAAGCGTGGCGAAGTTTCGGGCGTTGCCTTTTGAGGAGCGCCAGGCCCTGCTCCGTTTTGTTGAGGGGCTCTAGGTGGTGAGGCGATGAGAAAGAGGCTCGTTGTGGTTCTTTTTACCCTTTTTGCCTCTTGTGGTGAAGATGCCAACGAGCGGAGTGAAACCGCTTCAAAGTCAAAAGAGTTGAGAGAACGGGCAGCCATTGAGGTCGATCGCTTTGTCGATGGTGAAGCCAAGGCCTTGCTTCGTACTGCTCGGAAGCTTTGTGCGCCTGGAATTGGCCCCGAGGAGCGCCGCAACCACTGGAAACGCGCCCGCACCCACTACGAGCGGATTGAAGGTGCAATTGCCGTGCTTTTCCCAGAAACCGATGCGGATGTGGATGGCCGTTATGAGCACGTGGTCGAACTCGAGGATGACCGCAATCCTTTCGATGGAGTCGGCTTCATCGGCATGCATGCCATCGAAAGAATTCTTTGGGCTGAGGAGATTCCTGAGGCGGTGTTTGCGTTTGAGCGGGCCCTTGTGCACTACGCACCTCCCCAGCCTTTGGTCAAAGAGCGAGAGAACGAGTTTTTGGCCGGGCTCTGCGCTCGACTCATTCGTGACCTCGAAGGCATGGCGAACGCGCTCGAAGGGGTGATCCTCGATCCAGAGACAGCGTGGCGAGGCCTTTTGGGTTCGATCGAAGAGCAAGTCGAGAAGCTCAGGCTTGATGGAGCGGGGCAAAGCGAGTCCCGCTACGCCCGATACACCTTGGCCGATATGCGCGCCAACCTCGAAGGCGGCTGGGCTGTGCTCCGGGCCTTCGAGCCAGAAATTGGGCTTCTTCCCGACGGGAAGCGCCGGATCGAGGCTTTGCGCCAAGGCCTGCGCCGCCTCGAAGAGGCTTATGGCACGATTTCAGGCGATGCCTTGCCCGAACCACCTCCTCACTTCGACCCCATGCGCCCGGGCGATGACCCCTATGGCCGCCTCTACCTGCTTCTTGCGCGCGAGTCGGATCGTTTCCGCCCTGGCTCCCTCGCCTTCTGGATCCATGAGACAGGGCGCCTGCTCGGGATGAAGGAGCTTGAGCGATGAAGGCCAATGTAAAAGCAGTTGTTTTTGCACTGCTTTTTTCAGTTGGAACCGTTGTTCTTGGGGATGCGGTTGTAAGATTGGGGATAACCCAATCCCATCCCCTGCGTTCACCATCTTGGGTATATGCTGTACCCTTGCCTCACCCATCTGATGGAGGCGTTGATGCTCCTTTTGTTGCCCCTCCTCCATTCATCGCTTTCGCCAAAGACTTTGAAGGATTTACTTCTTGGGAACGCATACCAGTTGAGGGGGCAATGAATGCTGTTGGGGCAAAGCCAGGGCCTACTGCTGTGTACGTCAAAGCTCGCCCACCACCTCACTCAACCCGCTGGCCAAATGGCAGCATTTTGGTCAAAACCATCGAGCACGAGCGGATGGAAGAGTGGGTGATCCATGCCATGGTCAAAAGAGGGGTACCTTACAACCGCGATGGTGCAATTGGGTGGGAATTCTTCGAGCTCAAATATGATCCAAGCGATGCCAAGCTCCACATTGTTTGGAGGGGAACAGGCCCCCCATCGGGACACGGCTATGCGGCACAGGGGCGAGATGCGGGGCCTGGGGGTATTCCTTTGGTGTGCAATGATTGCCATGCAGCCGCATGGCAGAACGATGGGGTGTTGACTCCAGCCCTGGCGCTGCACCCGTAGGATTCTTTGGAAACACCGTGGTTATTGTTTAATTGCCGAAGAGGGATGCACCTCGGTGTGCAATGGTGTAGGTGATGACAGGAGCAGCGCCCAACGCAGTCGTGAGGCTCCACGCGAAAGCAGCCCTCTGGAGGGTTGAGGAGAGGAGTGAATTCACCTCATCTTTTTCGGACGCATGAGGACGTATCCAAGCCAAAACGCTTGTCCGAATCGATGAGGAGAAGGCAATGGCCATCACAGCATAGAGCAACCAGCCATATCCTTGGGCTTCTTCGCTGCGCAGGAGGCAGAAGGGGCAGCGATGCACAGGTGATTCATAAACATGGGGAGCGAGGTAGGATGGGATTGCAAAAAATCCCGAAAGGGCTGCAATGGCAGAGAGGGTTGTTGCAGAGAAAATGGGCTTTTTTGAAAGGGTGAAACGCGCGATGAGGTATGAGATGGTTGCAAGGAGAGAAGCACCCACAAAAACCACCCAAGCTTCTGCACCTGGGACTTGGTTGATCAAAAGGGAGCTCGTTTCTTGGATGGCGAGGGTGGAACAGCAGGTGGAGCGGGAGCGGAGATTGAGTTGAGTGGCGAAAGCGGTGCTTGCAAGGTGCGAGGCGATGGGGAAGGGAGCAACCAAGAGGGTAGCCCTGGCCTTAATGCGGTTGTTGATTGGCGTGATCTGGGTGAGATCAGCCGAATGGAGTGCCTGCCAGGCAGAGAGCGCAAAGGCCGAAAGCAGAGCAAGGGTGAGGGCCCTAAACCCCCAAGGGTTTGCACTGAGCACCCCATAGGCGCACACCGTTCCGGGGAGCAGGCCTGCCATTCGGTCAGCGCCCATCACGAGGAAAAAGACCTCCGCCCACGCGCCGATTTTTGCGATGGCAAAGGCAGAAGCCACAAGTTCAAAGCGGCGTTCTTCTGCAATCGATGCTTGCTCGCGCAGGAGCACTCCAAGTGCAGCCCACCCGGCAAGCAGGGCAAGCATGGCGTTGAGCGTGCCAACGAGGAAGCGCTCAGCAAGCCAAGGGTGAAAGAGGTTAGTGAGTGTGCCGACTGTCATCTCAGGCCCTTTTGTTGAGGAAATGCCTCGACCCTCTTTTGTCAATCAAAGATTTCATCCATACTGAGGCCATGGCAGCACATCGAGTGATGCCTTTTTTGGTGGTCATGGACGAGTGCATTGGTTGCGCTTTTTTGGGGAAGCCCAGCATCCCTTTTTGCTCAAGCCCGCTGCGTCGATGAGACGGGAGACATGTGCCTCAGCCTACTTAGGACCATGCGCCCTCGAGATGGGGTGATCGATGACATTTTCCAAACGCGAGATGGTTTGTATGCTCCCCAATTGGGTTTTGGGCGTTACCTTCGTGGCGTAAATGGTTGCATCGGTTTCACCCACACCCCAACCATTCTCGAAGGTTATACCTGTGGCATGCCAGGCACGAATCCGCCAGGAGGCAACGACCCCCGCTTTCATGCCGATTCATTGGACTGGTACTGGACTCAAATTTTTCGCACTCGCCCCGATGGAAGCTGGGTTGAAGATGGGGAAGGTGGGCACTACGAGCCAACAAGGGGTCGCATCTACGACCTTGGGGGTGAGGCCAACCGCGTGGTTTTGTTCCCAATCACAGACCATCCCCCCCTCCCGTGCGAGGCGTTTGAGTATTCGGTGTGGCTTTCCAATAACGCAGATGCGACGCGGGTGGCAAGCCCAGATGCGCCCGATCCCATGGCATGGAATCCAGCCCGCCTCATCCGCGCCTACACCCAAGGCTGGACGCGTAACCCCAGGGCCAGGGGAGTGGCCGATCGTGAGCGCCCGGATCTTGGCGCTTTCCTCAGGGACCACTCGGGAGGGGAAGCCGTTGCAGATGCGGTGACGACAGTGTGGGCCCTTCCTTGTGGCCTTTCTTTCCGCTACGTCTCGATTCAGGCCGGAAACTACGGCAATCCAGGCCCTGCTTGAACTTTCCATTCGTCTGACGACGAGCTTGATGCGGTCGCTGGCCTGAATGAAGACGACACAGCGATTTGCGTGGATGCAGATGGCGATGGCCATCGCGACGCCCGCTGTGGAGGAAGCGATTGCGATGACACGGACCCCAACGTTCATCCCGGGGTTTTCGAACCTTGCAATGCCACCCGCGATCTGGATTGTCGCCCCGCCACACCATGCCCAACTGGCACCCGATGTCATGCTGCAAGTGGCCCCTGCGTACCAGAGTGCTTCGAGGGAGGATGCGGAAGCGATGATTTGGTATGTACCGCGGAACACCTTTGCCTCGAGCGCGCTTGCGTGGAGCGGCGGGAGCCTTGCCCAGAGGGGACGGTGTGTTGCGGTGGCCGTTGTGTTGGGCATTGCGAGGGGGTGGTTTGCCCAGATGGCCAGGTGTGCGTGGGCGGTGCATGCATCGATCCTTGCGCAGGGGTGCGCTGCCCGCCCATGCAGGTGTGCATCGCGAACCGCCCTGGTGCCCGCACCCTTTGTGGGCCAGCGTGCACATGTTCTGAACTGACGACGAGCCTATGTACCGGCGGTACGGTGTGCGATACCCGCCCGGATTCGCCAACCTTTGGTTACTGCGTCCAAGCTGGCTGTGAATCGATTCGATGTCCGGCTGGATACGTTTGCCGTTCCGGTCGGTGCGTCGATGCCTGTGAAGGGGTGCTTTGTCCATTCGGTCAAAGGTGTATGATGGGTGAGTGTGTGGTTGATCGCTGTGCATCGATAAGGTGCGCAGAGGGGCTCATTTGCGTGAATGGTGAGTGCGTGACTCCTTGCAGTGTCATAAGTTGTCGCGAAGGTGAACGTTGCCGCAATGGGGTGTGCGAGCCCGACCCGTGCCATGGCATGGATTGTGGGCCTGATGCGCAATGCATTGAAGGTGCATGCATTGCCAACCCAAGAGATGCCGGACGACCAGACGGGGGAAGAACTCCCTCCTCACCCCCACCATCACCAAGCTCAAAGCCTGCTTCAACCGGTTGTGGCTGCCGAAGCGCGAAGGGAACTCCCTATTGGAACTCGGCTTTGGCGCTTTTGGTTCTCCTGCTTCTTGCGAGAAGGAAGCGATGAAGGGATGCCTCCGGTGATCTGCAAGGGAGTTGCTAGGTGATTTCAGGGCTTTGTTGGTTGGGCATGGTGTCGTAGAGGGCTCATTCCTCCTCTTCCTGTGAAGCGAGGCGAGTGAGCACGTTGAAGTCTTCAAGGGTTGTGAGATCTCCTTGCACGGACTGGCCTGCCGCCACCTGGCGGAGGAGTCGTCGCATGATTTTCCCGCTCCTTGTT
>JANWYL010000093.1 GCA_025056955.1 Sandaracinaceae bacterium
GCCAGGACATTGGCAGGGTTCTCTAGATCTTTTCCCACTCTGCCAAAAAAGACTTCAAAACGGTTATCGTTCAACAGTCGCTTGATGCGCTGTTGCATCGTTCTTAGGTAGTTGTTGTCATTGCGTTTTTGCTTGTTCTTATTGCGCTCTTGGTTGTTGTCATTACCTTTTTGCTCGTTGTTGTCATTGCCTTTTTCCCCAAGGAATTCTAGAAGCTCTCTGATTTTAAAGTATACAGGCGTGTCTGCTGAGGGAGATTTTTGGTTTTGATTGCTTTTGGATTTTTCTCGTAGCTCGCGCAAGGCATCGAGAAGGGCGGGACGCTGGGCTCCTGGTGCTGCCTGAAACAGCTGCACAAAATCATCAGAATTCATGAACCAATAGGGGATGAGCAGGCGGTCCTTACCGGCGTCTGGATTACATGAAAGAAGGAGGGGTTTTGGCATCTTATTCCCCGAACCATTCTTTTCGAAGGCCTCAGCGTATTCTCCATTGATATCAAAAATGATAAAGGTTGTGCGTTTGACTTCCTCGATTTCATGGATCGACTGTATCAAACTTGCAATCGTGCACGATTTGCCTGATCCAGTGCTCCCCAATACGGCGGCATGCTTGCCGAAGAAGGCATCGGGGTCAATTCGAAGGGGCCTCCTTCCTGAGGCGAGCGATTCGCCGATTTCAATCCACTGGCCCCCTTTCTCAGAATCTGTACGCCTCTTTGGTTCAAGGATCATGTCAAGCTCAGCTTTGGAGGCCAAGTACACTGGGTTGTCGAGCACTGGAAAAACAGATATCCCTTGCTGGAAGGAGTTGGAATGGATCGTCCCAATGAGCGTGGCCTTGATGATGCGGCGAGCCAAGGGCAAAGCGGCCACCACGTGATTGTCTTTCGATCCTTCCTCCTCTTCCTTTACCATTACGCGCGTTACGATCGCCACAAGGCGCTGTGTGCCAACAGGTATGATCAGATATGAATTGATCTGCCCAACTTCCACGACGCCTTCGCAAGTGCTTCTCGTCATTCCCTTGAGATCGGGGTTGAGCTCAATTGTGACTTGTGCAGTATCAACCGCGATAACTCTGCCGATTTCGTAATCATTCATCGGTCTTTCTCCTCGCTCGATCAAAATTTGCCCGATAATTTCCTGTAGGTTTCTAGGGCTTTCTCCCGAATCTGGTCGGCGTGCAGTTCTGGGAGGAATTGTTCGACGAAACTCGAAAATTTTCCAGCATCTTTCCCGCTGAAAAGCCAAATGCGTTGATCATTCTGATTAAGCAGCATGTTCACAAAGGGGCTGCTTGGGCTTGGGTCAACGATAACGAGGATCAAGCTCGGGATCGCCAAGGCCTGCCAAATGATTTTGTTCACGTGCTCATCGCCAAACCCATAACCTATGACAAATAAGACCGATTGAGGGCGCACCACCGATGCAGCAAAGCGCCGGAAGAGCTCGGCATATGGCATGCCAAGGGTTTCACCATACTTTGCCGGGGTGGGGTAGATCAGCCGTTGTTTTTCAGAAGGGTTCGAGTCATCGATGCAACGCTCAAAAATCTCATCGGAAGGAAAAGATGAAAATGCCGATGATGACGATAGTGATAATGACTCCACGCCGTAAGGGTTTTTGGGTGTGGGTTCACTCGATATCCACGTGATGGAGCCGTGCAGCTTGTAGAGGTGGAGGAGGCGATCGAAGCGATGCACGCGTCCCTCTGTGGTTTCCCCGGGAAAATAGATGTCTTGTTCATACACTTCAGGACGAAACACCCTGCGCTGGGTGCCAACGAATCCGTCGAGCAAAATGATCCCCTCGGCATCGGCCGCTTGCTCGATCAAGGTGTCGTAATTGAGCGTGAAAATGTGAACCCGCCTGAGGTTGATGGGGCGAGCCAAAAGTTTACGAAGAAAGAGTTTATGGGTACCAAGTGGATCAGAAGGATTACCTTTCTGGTGTGGATCAGAAGGTTTATCTTTCTGGTTTGATTCAGCAGGCAAGATGCACTGTGCCACAAGTGAACAGGTCGCATATCTGATCGCATCCCTCACGTCTTTTTCTTCCAAATTGAACTGTAAGTTTTGTGCTTTATTGTCATGTATAAGACATATGCCTTCTTTTTGAAGTACAGCGTGCCAAAGATGCAGTTGGGTCAATATCTTTTCGTAATTTGCTGGTATTCTTGGTTTTTCTTTTAGTTTTTTTCGGTCTTGAATCTGTGCATCGAGTATGGGAACTTGCACTTGTTGGTTGTCTCTGCCGTTCATGCTGTAGTGGGCGGCAAGATAGAATACCCTAAGCCATCGGGCCACTTTATCGCTTTCGACTCCTTAATTGAGCAGCCTCTCTTCAATCTCGATCGGTATCGATCCGAGGAGAGGCCCGCCGCATTCGGCAGATGCACCAGCGCCAAGCAAAAACGATACGCTTTCCATCTTGAGCAAGGTGCCGATGCGGACTCGAATTTCTTGGAGCTTTTCTTCGGAGATTTCGGGGGCAATTGTTTCCCCTTCGATGATAATTTTTTTGTCTTGATGGGTCATGGCCACGTTGGGGCAATCCTAGCAAAAAACGTTAGGGTGGCACAAAGCGTTCTGTGTCATTCGAATTTCGCCCCGAATTGTTTTTTGGAGCAGTGTATCGCGGAGGCAGCGAGGACGCTGGGTTGAATTTTGCAGTTCCACATTTGATGAAGGAAACATGATGCTGTTTGAAAAATATGTCAGTCAATCTAAGTGGCAGGACAACTAAATCATGCCTGGCCAATGGCCTTTGTATTCAGCAAACAATTGTTTATCTGTCGCAAAGTACAAAGTAAGTCCACACTGTGTTTGCTCGTATCCAATAAATGGAACGAAGTTTTGTATTTTTTTCAAAAAGGAAAATACACGAGCCGCATGTATGATTAGCAAATACGATTACAGGCCTGTCCATTGATGCGCTTACTTCAGGTTTTCATTATGAAACACCATAATCGCTGGTTTTCCTTGATCTAACACCGGAACCAGGCTCTTTGCAGAGACAGATTTGGTCATATTTTTTTCCAAAGGGTAAACGCTTTATCACTTCACCAATTTTTCTTCACTTCCCACCCCTATGGTGTTTCACCCAGTCGGAGCGCATGAGGTGAACAAGGAAGAGGTCTTAGAGCTTGGCGGAGAGGCCGGTGGGACTCTCCCATACGCTAGCGGCCTTCCATTTTTTGCGAAGGCGGGCTCAAAAATCATGCCTTGGAGAGCGCCCGGGCTATCTGCTCAAGCGTTTGACTCATTTTGTGGTTGCGTTTGATTTTGTCGCCCAGTGTGCCGAAGATCTATCTAGGCGATGGCGCGCTGTTGGGGGAGGAGGGGGTAATTCCAAGCACCCAGCGTATTCCCCATTTTGCAGTGGCATTTTGGTGCCTTCCGAGGCCCGAACAACCAGCTCTACGAAAGGTCTCAAACATCAAATCAAAGAGGTGGCCTGCATCGACGATTTCACGAGGTCATACTACCCAAATATCCGTTGGGTAAATGCCATCAAAAGGTGTTTTGATGGCTTTTTAAAGTAGAGCCAAAGCTTTCCGAATAAAATGTTAACTTTCTCAAATTCTTAAAGCGTAGTTTTGGATTGGTCGCATCTTCTGCGACACCCATGCCAAATGAGCTTATGTGTTCAAGTCCAATGCAAGGAAAACCGGCGACCTCGGACGGCGCTACATTGTCGCGCTACATTGTCCCTTATCAATACGGCCATTTGATCAAAAGTCGCGGTTCTTCACTCACCGCCATGGCCACCCCATCAATCATAACTTCACTCCGAGATCTCGGAGCATTTGAAAGGTGTCAATGCATTTTACGCCCAGCGCTTTGCAAACATTGGGGATGGGGATCCTTCTCCGCACTGCAGGGTTATACACTTCCTGGGAAACAACAGTGCCTTTTTTTGCTTTGGCATATGCAATAACCCAAGCGTCAGCATTGTGATTGAATTCATCTTTTGCTTCTGCAGTAAATTGAGTTTGATGATGTGCCCATTCGATGACTTCTGTATATGCATCAATAACAATGCCCTGTTTTGTTGATTCAAAGTATGGGTGAAAGTGCTGCTGCGCCCATTTTTTAAGCTCATCGTTGCCCCTGTTAATTTCTTCTTCAACACGATCTATGCTTCGCACCTTCCCTGCTTGTGCATGTTGAATCAATGCATTCCAGAAACCAGGAGCGAGGTCGAATGCATAGTAAGAGCGTCCTGCCTGTATGAACACGCTCGAATCTAAAACGTACATGTCAATGCCTTATCTTTCAGGGCTGAGGTATTTGGCATATTGCTCAAAAGTTTTTCCGTACAGGCCTGTTAACCTATACGCTTCGTGATAGAGAAGTTTTCCCTCCTTCACCGCGCGAATAACAGCCTCAGCAAAGCGCCGACTCAGGCGCAAGTTCTGCGTCGCATAAAAATCACCTCCCGCTTGGCGAGTGGAAACCCGCCGTTCACGCTCTTGGTATTTCTTGTAAAAGTTCAAAAACTCGGTTTTCTTAATCATTTGCAGTTCAAAAGCCCGACGGGCCGCAACGAGTTCGCTCACTTTGAAGCGGCACGCAATCCTCTGGAAGCAGTCGGATTGATCCCTGACAGATGGCCAGAAGCGCTTGAACTCAGATTCGGGTACAAGAAATTCAGCAGCAATCCGGTTACATGCTTGTTCTGTTTCGTCACTGGCTGGTTGGAGATTCCTCAAATCAAAAGCGGCGCTGCTTCCAAGCCAGATATGAGCCAGCTCATGTGCCAAGGTGAACATCTGAGCCGCTTTGCCATCAGCACCGTTGATAAACACGAGCGGGGCATACTCATCCACCAAAACAAAGCCCCGGAATTCATCAGGATTAAGCTTTCGGTGTGTGTTGTTTCCGACAATGGCGTTTACGACGACCAGTATTCCGGCATTTTCTGCTTTCGTCTGTAATGCACGCAAAGCTGCGGTCCAATCGCATTCCTTCTTCGCCCATCCCTCGCTGAGGTGAAGAACATCTCTGATTTCGCGTGCAATCTGCTCTGGATTGTCCGTGTTTTGCCTCGAGCGCACAAAGCGGAGCGCTTCGTGGCCCTGTTCAATTAGATACTCCCGCATCCAGGCCTGGCGTCGCAGCATGGTCCGGACAGTTTCAAGCAGATCCGCGCTTGGCCGCTCCAGCTTCTTCTCGCCTTGCGTGCGGAAGTGGGGAATGGGCAGCGTGTCTTCAGGTGGATTGGGGAGGAAGAAATAACCAAGGGGGGTATGGGTTGCTTTCGCAAAATCTTCAAGTTGCCGCAGTGTTGGTTGGCTCTTGCCGCTCAGCCACTCTGGTAGCTTGGTGAATCTCGCCCGTATGGCTTCTGGACGCCCCGAGCGCTCCAAAGCCCAATTTAGGACAGATGCACTGACAGACACGCGCGTCATGATGGATCGGATTGTGGATCTTGGTTTTGGCAAATGCTTTCGCAAATTGGGTGTAAGCCGGCTCACAAGCTCCTCTGCCTGCACCTCGCGTTGTGGAGGTGGTTTCGCGCTGAAGGCCCAAGCGAGCGAAAATGGATTGTGGTGGAAAGCGTCTGCAATCTCTCCAGGTTATTCACCGATGCTTGGTTGAGGGTGGATCGATGCGGCACAAAGGGATGCTTAGAGAAATTCTGAGCCCTTTCGGGTTCAATTACTGCATCCAGCTGGGCCGCCTCGGCCTGCTCCTAGCGGGCTCAGCGATGAGGCGCTTCATTTTCCTCGGAAGGCTTGTCATCGTCTTGATTTCGGCGCCAACATGGGGGCTCGGCGCAAGAACGTGGCCATTTTTTCGGATTGCTTCGAGCATGGCACTCTTGCAGAAGCCCAGAATGTTCTTGTATTCCCTGGCCCCTTTTTTGCTGCGCGAGGGATGATAAGTGCCCGCGATAAAACCAAAGGCATGCTGGGATTGTCGTCGAATGAAAAAACTTATTGGAAAGAGCGACCCCACAGTCGACGATGTTTTTGCGGTTTTCTCCCTCTCCCGCCTTGGTTTGAAGAAAGAGGGCCATTGGCGAGATCAAGCCTGCTGCCCACGGGCGAAGGGTGGTAAATCATGTGTTGCACCAAAAGTGGGGTTTTCGGGAGGCGTTGTTCCGTACTCCCGACGCTTGTCATTTCGAAGCAATTCCCCCTTCCAGCTCGGAAGGTGGGGCGAGGATGTGGTCGGCTTTGAGGTCTGGGAGACGATCGTCGAGGAAGGTATCACCGGGTTCAATCTTCCCATCAATTCCGCGGATGGCGAGCTTCATTTTGGCCAGATGCCAAGTCGTCTGATTTTTGGTCGTTCGAGAACTTGCTCTTGACGAGACGTCTTTGGCGTAGGTTTTGACGCATTGCGGCCGACTGAACAAACATTCCGCCAGAGCCGCAGCATGGGTCATGGATGCGGCCGTGGCAGGGCTCGAGCGTGGCGACAAGGAGCCTTGACAGAGTGAGCTTTTTCGCCCCTTGGCGCTTGCAAATTGTGAGAGAAAGCGCTCGTAGATGTGGCCAAGGAGTCTTTTGACGAGTCGTTTTCAAAGCGGATATGGAGACGAGCTCGACCAGCTCGCCGAGCCGGCTTGGTTCGATTTTCAAGCGGCTGTATTCCTTGGTGAGGACATCTTGAGGGTGGGGTTGTCGTTCCCAATTCTTTGCCCGGTCGATGCGCACACCGATATCGCCTGGCGGGCGCTGCTTGAGCACCTCACGGCGGGCTCTTTGGGTGAGATTTTGCCCGCGGTACTTGTCCGGATCTTCAGGTTGGCCCATTGCCCTCGGCTGAGCTTGGCCTGGTGTTCTTCGAAGGCGTCGGAAAGGTATTTGAGAAAGATCAAGCCCAAAACGAGGTTCTTGTATTCCGCAGGATCGATCGAGCCCCGCAAGGCATCGGCCATTTTCCAGAGCTCGTTTTCGTATCCCCAAAACGCCTGGTTTGGGGGCAATGCACAAGGAGCGCCTCACTCTCCTTGGAGCTCACGCATCCAATCGAGTAGGCGATCGAGGGCCTCAAGCGTTGGCCCACAATGGCGGCGCAGGAAGGTCTCATCGATCGGCTGCTCGCGGGGAATGACTTGGACGGCAGAAAGGGCGCGCGTCCCATCGAAATCGACATAGGAGAGGCGAGCGCTCAGCTCCTGGGTGGGGCGGCCAAAGGCGATCCCAGGTGAGAGGGCGATTCGGGCTTTGTGGAGCAGATGGGAGCAGAGGGCTTGGCCAGTTGAAAAGGGGAGGGGGCGAGGGAAAGCGCTCCAGTCGATGAACACATGGAGGCCCCCATGGGGTTGGGGACAGGTTGCGCCATGGGCCTGGATGCGCCGGGCGACCAGCCGTCCCAAGGCGCTCAAAACACGCCGCACGTTCATGAGGTAGTTTTCGATTTCAGCAGACTCCTCAAATGCGGATATTGCAGCCCATTGGATGGGTGTTGAGGTTGCGGTGAAGGTTTGGCTTGCGAGCGCAACCATGGCTCGCCGGAGTGGGTGAAGATCGGGTGGAATCGACAAGTACCCGAGGCGCCAGCCTCCTGCACCAACCCATTTTGAAAGGCCGGTGAGCACCAAGGTGCGCTCGGGACAAAAGGGAGCAATCGAAAGGTGTTGGCCTTTGTGGTGAAGCTCGGCGTAGCTTTCATCCGAAAGAATCAAAAGATCATGTGCGCGAGCAAGCTCGGCAAAAGCTTCGAGCTCCTCTTTCGAATAGGTGAGGCCACAGGGGTTTGAAGGGGAGTTGAGGTAAAGGATCGCACCACGAAGATCGGTTGAACAAAGGGTGTTCGACAGGGTGTCGGGGCGGAGCATGAATTGGTCTTCACGGGTTGTGTGGATCAGAAAGAGGGGTTTGTGGAGGATGCGGGCTTGGGGGATGATCGAGCTCCAGCAAGGTGTGGGGACGATGAGGGGGCCTTCATGGGCGAGGGAGAGAAGAAAGCAGAGTTCTTTGGAGCCGGGCCCGATCAGCACGTCTTCTGGGCTCCGCTCGACCTGAAACCTGCGCTTGAGATAAGCCGCGATTTTTTCGCGCAAAGGGAGGAGGCCTTGGACAGGTGCATAGCTTTTGATGGGGGCCGCCTGCCTTAGGGCTTGAACGAGGGAGTCTGGAACGGGGAAAGGTGATTGGCTCAGTGCGAGCTTGGCAACGGGAGTGCCTTGGGCGCGGAGAATGTCGGTGGTTTCCGAGGCGGCAAGAACGGGTGAAGGCTCAAGGGTGCGAAGCGATGGCCTTAGGTTAACAGATGGTGAAGGTGGGTGATCCTTCATGGTGTGGTGATGCGAATGAGGTGAGACTCGGGGGTTGGCCGGTGGGTTGATGGCGTAAAACCCTCTGGTGTTCCAGCATAGATAAAGCCAACGATGGCATCGCTTGGGGCAAGGCCGAGCTCACGCTTGAGTTCGGGGTCGTAAGCGGGTGCACCTGTGCGCCACATCCCGCCAAAACCTGCGGCCTGAAGACCTAGGAGGATGCCATAGGCGACGCATCCAGCGCTCAGGACCTGCTCGATTTCTGGGACCTTGGGGTGGGGGCGGGGGGTTGAGGCCACCACGAAGACGAGGGGGGCCCGAAAGGCCTTTTGGCGCTCTTTTTCCAAAAGAAAGGGATCGGCCTTTGGATTTTGGCGTTGGGCTGAGGCCACAAAGGCGCGGGCCAAGCGCTCTCGGCCTGGGCCTTCGAAAAGGAGGATGCGAAAGGGCCTGAGCGCCCCGTGATCTGGAGCGCGAAGGGCTGCCCGCACGATGCGCTCCACGAGTTCAGGGGGAGGGCCAGGCTCGCGCAAGGCAATGGCTGAAGCACGTTTTTCGAGAAAGGCCAAAGGATCGGACATCAGACCTCCGTGGCTTTGGGGGAGTTGTCCTCGTCGCCTTCACGCATGGCTTGAGCGATCCTTTCGGACCAGGCAAGGTAATCGCCCGCAAGGATCGCCTGACGCGCTGCCCGGACGAGGTCTTGATAGAAGTGCAAATTGTGTTGGGTGAGGAGGCGGGCTCCGAGGATTTCGTTTGCGCGAACGAGGTGATGGAGGTAGGCGCGCGAAAAGCGGGCGCAAACGGGGCAGGGGCATTGGGGGTCGAGGGGTGATTCGTCACGGCGGTGGCGGGCTTGGCGGATGTTCACGCGGCCGTGCCAGGTGAAGGCCTGTCCGTTTCGGCCGTTTCGCGTAGGAAGCACGCAGTCAAACATGTCGATCCCTGCGGCAATCGCCTGGAGGATGTCGATGGGGGTACCCACCCCCATGAGGTAACGGGGGCGCTCAGCTGGCATGTGGGGGACGAGCACCTTCAAGGTTGCGTGCATGAGTTCGTTGGGCTCGCCCACAGAGAAGCCTCCAAGGGCGATTCCATCAAAACTTCGGCCTTCGTGTGCCATCGAGGCGATGATCTCAAGGTGGCGGAGGCGACGGTCGAGATCGACTCCGCCTTGGACGATCCCAAAACGGGCTTGGCCTTCTGGCCATGGGGCTTCGAGCGAACGTCGCGCCCAGGCGGTTGTTCGCGCGATGGCCCGATCGAGCACTTCGGGCGCGGCATCAGCTGGCGGGCATTCATCGAAGGCCATGGCGATGTCTGAGCCCAAAAGCGCTTGAATGCGCATCGACTCTTCTGGGGTCAGGCGCAAAAGGCGGCCATCGAGATGGGAGCGAAAGCTCACGCCATCATCGTCGATTTTTCGAAGAGAAGCGAGGGAAAAGACCTGATAGCCTCCCGAGTCAGTGAGCACCCAGTGGGGCCATGACATGAAGGCGTGAATGCCACCGAGTTCATGGATGATTTCTGGGCCAGGACGGATCCAGAGGTGGTAAGTGTTACAGAGCAAGATCCGCGCTCCCGTGTGTTCGATCTCATCAGGGCTTTGGGATTTGACTGTGGCAAGGGTGCCCACAGGCATAAAAACAGGGGTTTCAACCGTGCCTCTTGGGCCTCTCAGGCGAGCGACCCGGGCGTTTCCGTTCTGGGCGATCACTTCGAAAGCAAAGCCGGGGCTCATCGGGCGTCTTCGCTTTTGCGGATCAACATGGCATCGCCGTAACTAAAGAAGCGGTAGCGCTCTTTCACGCACTCGCGGTAGGCTTGGCGGATGGGCTCAATTCCAGCAAAGGCCATGACGAGCGCGATGAGGGTCGAGCGAGGCAAGTGGAGGTTGGTGAAAAGGGCGTCGACCACCTTGGCTTCGTAGGGAGGGCGGACGAAAAGGCATGTCCGGCCACTTCCAGGGCGCACCGTGCGGTCGGGGAGGGCTGCCGATTCGAGGGTGCGAAAGACGGTCGTTCCGACAGCGACAATCGGGCGCTTTTCTGCCCGTGCCTCTCTGATGGCC
The DNA here is from genome assembly GCA_025056955.1 of Sandaracinaceae bacterium. GTDB lineage: Bacteria > Myxococcota_A > Polyangia > Polyangiales > Sandaracinaceae > JANWYL01. The sequence continues at coordinate 10,309 of JANWYL010000093.1, forward strand.
TGAGCTGCCTCTTCCGAAACCTCAAACGCTTCGGCATGCATTGCGTGCTCGTCCAAGTTGCTCGTGCGGATGGGAAGAAATGTGCCAGGCCCCACGTGCAAGGTGATTTGGGTGAGGCGATGGCCATGGGCCTCGAGGGCTTCAAGGAGGCGCGGCGTAAAGTGGAGACCTGCTGTTGGAGCAGCCACTGAGCCGCTACGGGAGGCAAAAATGGTTTGGTAGCGGAGGAGGTCTTCGGCATCGGCCTCGCGGCGAATGTAGGGCGGAAGGGGCAAGCGGCCGGCCTGGGCAATTGCCTCCCGAATCGTCAAGCCTTCGCTTTCAAGCAAAAGCTCAGCCCCTCCTTCTGCAAAAAGGGCCAGGACTTTGGCCCGAAGGGGGGCTCCTTTGACCCTGAGCTCTGTGCCGATCCGCAGGCGTTTTTGACCGCGCACGAGCGCCCGCCAGCGCTGGGCCAAGCGCTCTTCGTCGAAATGGCCCTCGCTGGCTTCCACGAGGAGGATTTCAACCTCAGCCCCGCTCGATTTTTGGGCAAAAAGACGTGCCGGAATCACCCGGCTGTTGTTGACCACAAAGAGCGCTGGCCGAATGGAGCGCGGAAGCTCAAGCACCCGGCTGTGGGCAACAAGCCCCTTCCCGATTTCGACCACTGCCATCCGCCCGCCATCTCGTTCAGGAAGGGGGCGGAGTGCGATGAGCTCTTCTGGAAGCTCGTAGTCAAGTTCTTCGATGTGCATGGAAGAGTTGCTTCATTCAAGCCTTA
>JANWYL010000094.1 GCA_025056955.1 Sandaracinaceae bacterium
CCCCCCCCTTCTTTTGTGTCTTCAAAGCGGTTGCAATCAATAAAGGTGCGAGGAATGAGGGATCGAATCAGCCAAATTTTGAGGTGGGGGCGCCTCGCCATGAGTAAAGAGGCGGTCGCACAACCATATTGCCAAGCCCCTATATCGGTATTGGCATGAAAAAACTCGTGAAGATCTTCGGGCAATTCCCCAACCAAGCGACGGCGCAAGGCTTCATAGTGGCTGCGTTGATCGGCCCCATGCGGCACTTCGATCAAAAGATCAAAAGGCTTTGAGGAAGATGCGCACGGCCCTTCCCAGCGCTCAACTTGAGCAACTCCTGGCAGAACCTCGACCTCTATCGTTGGCGAATGCGCAGGCACTGCCACTACCTAGCACGCCCACCCCATGCACGCACGTCACTCTCCCACAACATCCATCAAAAGCGCCATCCGCACTGCGACCCCAGCTTCGACTTGAGTGAAAATCAAAGCCCGCTCGCTTTCGATGACTTCCTCGCTGATCTCCACTCCTCGGTGCATTGGGCCAGGATGGAGCACAACCGCATCAGGCTTGGCCAAAGCCAGTGAGGCAGAATTGATGCCATAGCGTTTGGCGTACTCCGCAAGGGAGGGCACGAGCGCACTGTCCATCCGCTCCTTTTGCAAACGCAAAGCGATTACCACATCGGCCCCCGCAAGGCCTTCTCTCATGTCAGAAAAGCAACGCGCCCCGAGGGCTGAGGGATTCCTCGGCAAAAGCGCCAAAGGCCCCACGAAGCGAACCTCACAACCAAAGCGTGAAAAGAGAAGCGCATCGCTTCGGGCCACCCGCGAATGAAGCACATCGCCACAGATGGCCACAGTGAGCCCCTGAATCCGCCCTTTGGCCCGCCAAACAGTAAACGCATCAAGCAAAGCCTGAGTGGGATGCTCATGCATGCCATCGCCAGCATTGATAATCGCGGCACGGCTATGGCCAGCCACAAACGCAGGTGCTCCCGAAAGCGGATGCCTGAGCACAATCACATCCACTCCCATCGCCTCAAGCGTGCGCACAGAATCAAGCAGGGACTCGCCTTTTGTCACACTCGAAGCAGCCGCTTGGATGCTCAGCACCTTCATCCCAAGCTCCTGAGCAGCCAGCTCAAAGCTCACGCGCGTTCGCGTGGAAGGCTCGTAGAAAAGGGTTGCCAGCGTTTTACCTTCCACCTTGTAAGGAATGGGCTCTCCTCGTCGTCTCGCTTCGAAAATGCCTCGCGCCCGCTCAAGACATGCTTCAATTCGCCAAAGGCTCCAGTCCTCAATCGAAATCAAGCCCTTTCCACTCGCTTCTCCAAACATTGCCTAGCTCGAACCCATGTTTTCAATCTTTCAGCCCTCCAGAAGGCATCGGCATCGCATGAGGTGGCGCCTCTCCCTTGCGCATGCGCTCATCCATCTCATAACGAGAAGGACAACGAGGGATCACTGTTGTGGCCAAAAAACGGCCATCCTCTTCGAGGCGCCCTTCGACCACAACCGAAATCCCCATTCCTTCACGAAAGGTGTCTGGCACAATGCACTGGGGAAAACGGACTTCTAGCACCTTACCGCTCTCTTCATCACCTTTTAGCGCAAAGCGGTACTCGCAAGGCTCGTCTCGAAAGCGAATGGATCCATCCTGAAGAAGGCCCTCCACCCTGAGGGTCCGCCCCTTGTACTGCTCCGGCTCCTTTAAGACCTCGCTTGCCAATACCGAGTAAACAAAGGGCGAATCTTCGCTGAGCAACGCCCAAGCAACCAAAGAGGCGCCAAAGGCCAAAACCGCTCCAAACTGCAAAAACGCCTTCCACCGGGAGTGGGCAGTGGCAGAGGGAAGCGAAGAGCGTAAGGCCTCAAGAGGCAACTCATTTTGAGAATGCATGGCGCTTATGTAGTATGGGCAGCTTCCCCTGCCTTTGGCCAGCACTTACTGCGCCACGCGCAAAACGATGATGATTGAGATCACGAAGGAATAAATCACCAACGACTCGATGAGCGCAAGGCTGAGAAGCATCGGAGTAAACATCTTGTCCGAGGCATTGGGGTTTCGGGCAATCCCATCAAGGGCGGCGCTTGCAGCCCGGCCTTGGCCCAGGGAACCACCAAACGCAGCAATCCCAATCCCGATCGCTGCGGCAAATCCCATCCACGCACGAGCATTCCACTGCTCTGGGCTCACCTCTTGCGCCAAAGCAGGGAATGTAAAGAGCCAAACACTCAAAAAGTAGAGAGAAGCAGTGATGAACCGTTTCATACACCTTTTCCTTTCTTCTTATTCAAATTCGATTCGCGGCCAAGCCGCAAAAAACCTTATCGTTTTCAGTGATGCTTGGCATGGGAATCTCCTTCATCGTGGTGGTGCTCAATTGCCATGCCAATATAAACCGTGCTCAAAATGCAAAACACGGCAGTTTGAACCACCACAACGATGAAACCAAGGAACATGAAAGGAACCGGAACCAAGAAAGGAACAAGCAAAGTGAAAATGCCAATCACCATGTGGTCACCAAACATATTTGCCATCAAGCGCAAGCTGAGTGAAATGGGCCTGGCAATGTGACTGATCACCTCGATCACAAAATGCAAAATATTAATCGGAATCCAAATCCATCCCAACCAAGGCCCAAAAAAATGAGCGATGTGCTTCCACCCATTTTCCTTGATGCCGTAGATGTGAGTCGCAAAGAAAATCACCAATGCAAGGGCCAAAGTGGTTTTGAGGGAATCAGTAGGTGGAGAAAAACCTGGAATCAAACCAATTGCATTTGAAAAAAAGATAAAAACAGCACACGTTCCAATAAGAGGCAAAAAATGGCGGGCTGCCTTTTTGCCCATAATCCCTTCCATCATCCGAAGAACTGCCTCAATCAAAATCTCAAAGAAAGTGCGAAGCGTGAGCCGCTCTTCTGGAATGATGGCTTGAGGGAATTCTCGAAACTTGGACCCAACTCGAAATGCTGTGCTCCCAACAACAAGCACAACAAAGGCAGCACTCACCACATGATCGACGCTTGCCCCTTTATGACCATAAGGCTCACCGGCAATCCAGGTCCCCTCATGCCCCGTAATCGCCGAGTTCAAGCGTTGTGCCCACCCTTCCACCAGGTGGAAAAGGGCAGGCAAATACAAACTAAACCAAGATTCATGTTCAGGCATGGCCCATGGGCTCCTTTCCAGCTTGATGCCCCAACGCGTTGATGGCTGCGTTGGCCGCCCAGCCACCAATCAGTGCTCCAAATGGAAGTGCGCTTATCCCAATCGCATACCCTACGGCATCAACCCACCTCATGAGGATGAGGAAGGCCGAGATCAAAAGAAGCGCGAGCAACTTCAAGGGAAACAACACCGCAATCCACCCCTTCGACTGATTGGGGAGCAACCACCGAACCATGAGGCTGGTGAGCAATACGCTGACCCAAGCGAGAAATGCACCTATGAGTGCACTCAAAACAGCCCCTCCCCATATTCCCCACCCGCACGTGGCAATTCCACCTGCCATGGCAACCCACTGTTGAATTTTGCGAGACACAATCGAAAAGGAAGGGTGCATGTCATACCTCCGGGGGATCTAGAGGAAAAGTGCTTGAGGGAGGAGCTTTGCCTCTTTGGTGATCGCTTGAAAAGCCAGGAAAATTTCTTTCCCCAAGAGACTTCTCCTCTCGATAAGCGATTTCGAAAAGTCGCTTGAAGGCAGCAATCGTTCCCAACAATATCCCAGTGAGCAACAACCAAGGCGCAGTTGACCAAACCCTATCCAACCAGTGGCCAGCCAAAGTACCAACCGTAATTGCAACCACAAATTCTATCCCAACGAGAACAAGGCGTTGTGCTCGGTTATGCTCCCGGCGCTTTTTTGAGACAAGGTGCTCAGGCATCTTGGCACCAAGAGCGCACCCCTTCTAGCATGCTCCGCGGAAAGGTCAAGTGTGAGCGCATTGTAAGCAAAGGCAAAGCTGCCAGCTCTATTTGGGCAACGCAGCAAAAGCAGCATGGGCAGCACGGAGGGTTACCTCGCACACCTCATCGTCATGCGAAAGCGAAACAAAGCCAGCCTCAAACTGCGATGGAGGCCAGTGCACGCCCTGCTCAAGCATCGCACGGTGCCACAGCGCAAACCCAGAACGGTCAGCACGTGAAACGTCCTGCCACGAGCGCAACGGCCCCTTCGCAAAAAAGGGAGTCAGCATCGATCCGACCCGTTGCACGCAAAAATCAGTTACTCCGTTTTTTTGGGCCGCCTCCTCAAGACCGTTAGCAATTTTGCAACTCTGGGCTTCAAGCCTTTCGTAGACGCCTGGCTTTTTAAGAGCTTCGATTGTCGCCTTACCCGCAGCAATGGCCAAAGGATTTCCGCTCAGCGTGCCCGCCTGGTAGACGGGGCCAAGGGGGGCAAGCTTCTCCATGATGTCTCGCCTGCCACCAAAAGCCCCCACTGGCAGGCCCCCTCCAATCACCTTGCCGAAGCAAGTAAGATCTGGCTTGACTCCGTAGAGGGCCTGGGCTCCTCCCAAAGCAACCCGGAATCCGGTCATCACTTCATCGAAAATCAAAATCGCCCCATAGGCGGCCGTCACCTCCCTCAAGCCTTGCAAAAAGCCCTCTTCTGGCGGAACAACACCCATGTTGCCAGCCACAGGCTCCACAATGACAGCTGCAATGTCACGGCCATGCTTCTCAAAAATGCGCTTCATGGCATCGAGGTCGTTAAAAGGAGCCACCAGCGTGGTTTCAGCAATCTTTGATGGAACACCATGGCTATTCGGCACACCAAAGGTTGCAAGGCCGCTTCCACCTTGAACCAGGAGGTAGTCAGCCCCTCCGTGGTAGCACCCCTCGAACTTAACGACCAAATCACGCCCCGTGTAACCTCGCGCCACCCGAATCGCGCCCATGACAGCTTCAGTGCCACTTGAAGTCATGCGAAGCATTTCGACAGAGGGCACAATCTCCGCAATCATCTCTGCAAATTCGACCTCTCCCGGTGTGGGGGCCCCATAGCTCGATCCCTTGCGCATGGCCCGCTCAACCGCTTCAACCACGAAAGGTGGGGCATGACCAAAAATGAGTGCTCCCCAACTGCAAACATAGTCGATGTACTTCTTTCCATCGACGCCCCAAATGTAAGGGCCATCTCCGCTTTCCACAAAAACAGGCGTACCTCCAACTGCCCGAAATGCCCTGACCGGTGAATTGACACCGCCAGGCAGAACGCGCATCGCCCGCTCCATCCACCACTTGTGGCTTTGCTCTTTGCTTCCAAGTTCTGTGCTCATCTTAACTGCTCCATGCAACAAACTGCTTCATGCAACAATCCCCAATCGGCGCGATGTCGCTTCATGCCGAATCAATCCATCTCGCACAAGTGGATGGACAACCACCTTTGAGCATCTTATAAAAGAGTAAGGCCACCTGGTGGGTGGCTCTTGATCAACTCTCGCTGAAACGAATTCGCTTGCCTTGCCTTGTCCTTTCTCTCATCTCTTCAGGCATTGAACAATGAGGCTCGGTATTTTCAGCGACGTCCACGCGAACCTCGAGGCGCTTTCGGCTGTACTTGAAGCCTACCGTCACGAGTCGATTGACGCCTACTATTGCCTTGGCGACGTGGTGGGCTATGGGGCCAACCCCAACGAATGCGCAGACGTCGTGCGCGAAATTGCAAAGGTCACAATTCTTGGCAACCACGATGCCGCAGTGGCTGGTCGCATGGACTACTCCTACTACTACCCAGCCGCCCGTCAGGCCCTCGATCTCCACTCCAAAATGCTCTCCGAAGCCAACATGAAGTGGCTCAAATCCCTGCCTTATCAGCACGAGCTTCCCGAAGCAAAGCTGAGGCTCTGCCACGGTTCTCCTCTTCGAGTTGAAGAATTCGAATACATTTTTGCCCCCGAACAAGCACGTGAATGCCTGCTGATTTGGGAAGAACTGCCACAGCTCACATTGATCGGTCACTCCCACTTTTGCAAGGTTTTCGCGTTGCGCCCTGGCGAAGTCGAGGAGCTTCCTGCTCGAAAAATCACACTTCGCAAAGGCTGGAAGTACATCGCAAGCGTGGGCTCTGTTGGGCAACCAAGGGACTTTGACAATCGCGCAAGCTACGTGGTGTTCGATGCAGAACGGGGAGAACTCGAATTCAAGCGCATCGAGTATGACATTCAAACAGCAGCCCAAAAAATATTTGATGTGAATTTAGACTGGAGTTTTGGGCACCGTTTATTCATTGGGATTTAGCTCCCTGATATTGAATCCATGAAAGACAGGGCCTCAAATTGGCACCGCATCCGCAGGCGCCGCCTCTTGGGCTTTGGAGTTTTTTGTGGAGTGCTGGTTGCTGAAGCTGCGATGTGGCTCGCCTCATTTCAATCCCACGACCTGAGGAACGATGCCCGGTGCTTTTTCCACCGCACTGCTTCCACGGATCTTGCGCTGAGTAGCCATTCTCGATGGCTTCGCCATTTGGGTTTAGCGGAAGCAGGCGCTGCATGCCCCGAGGGGCCTCCTTGCATCGATACCGATCCGGGGGGCGCACTCCTCCGCGTTGTCCGATTTGCCCCTGAAGCCCGAGTCAAGCGATGGCCCTAGCTTGGAAGCGCCCTTCGTGGGAGGCCTGGTTAAACCTGCTTGGTTATGCAATCGGTTCGTTCCGCCGTCGGATAGGTCGCAATCTGGCGCTGATTCTTGGCATCGCAAGTGCGGTTGGCTGGTGGGGGTCGGTCGTATTGGTCAGCGAAGGCCTTCGCGTGCTCCAAGACAAAGCCCTAAAAGAAGGCCCCGACCTATGGGTCATCCAACTTCAAGGGGGTCGACCAGCGCTCATTGATCTCAGCTGGGTCAATCGCTTCAAAGGCCTTTTGGGAGTCCGCAGGGTGCGAGCGAGGGTGTGGGGCCATTTGGTGGTCCCTGCACTTGAAGCCAATTTAGTGGTGTGGGGTGAAGAAGAAATGAGCCCAGAAGAAGCCGATGTGGGGCCAGGGCTTGCCCGCCACCTTGGCCTTCGCCCTGGCGACCGCCTGGCACTCGACTCGGCCTTTTCTCGAGCTGTTTTCAAAGTGCGTCACATTTTGAGCCCCCAAACATCCCTATGGGCCCATGACGCGGTGATCGTATCCCTTGAACAGGCCCGCCGCCTCTTGGGCATTCCCGAGGGCATGGCATCGGATCTGGCAATCGAAGTCTTCCCTCCCGAAGAGATTCCGGCTTTGGCTCGTGAAATCGCATCACAAGTGCCAGGAGGCCGGGTGATCTCCCGCGAAGACATGGCTCATCTCTACGCGCTTACCTTGAGCGGCCGCGTGGGGGTGCTTGGGGCCCTCTTTGGACCTGTAATGATCGCACTCTTTTTGCTCGCTTGGGAACGCCTGACTGGCCTTTCTCTAGAAGAACGTGCTGAAATCGGAGTGCTCAAAGCCATTGGGTGGTCCACCGCCATCGTGCTTCAGGTTCGGCTGCTTGAATCAGCCCTGATCGCCATTGGAGGCACGGCATTGGGTTGGCTGATGGCCTACGTTCACCTGGTTGTGTGGAGAGGGGCTGGCGTTGCCCCTTTTCTTCTGGGTTGGAGCCGGCTTCGACCAGAGCTTTGGGCTTCAGTGCCAATCGATGTCGCCCCAATTTTCGGGTGGTCTGCTGTTTGGATTTTGGTGTTTGTCGGCCTTTCGCTCTGGCCCGCTTGGCGGGTCTCCATGATGGACCCAAACGAAATCCGAAAAATCGTGTAGCAAACTCCACACCCTCCCAAGCCCAAATTCCTTGGCCTTGGTTGTTAGGAAGCGCTTGGCGAGTGCCACTCCGCCTCTTGTACATCACTGGTTCCAAGAAGTGGGCGTGTCACCAAGCGACCGTTTGGGTAGATCACCTCATAGCGCACAGCCCCCCCCTGCTCAGTGGGCAGGAAGTCCTCAGGATCAAACAAGGGGTGCTCAGATTCCAGCATGCGAGTGTCAATTGAAGCCAAGCGCAAAGGCTCAACAGAACCCTCTCCAACCCGGATTTCGGTATGAAACCCAATTTCGCGCTTGATTTTGCCAGTGGCCTCGACCCATTCGCTCACGAGCGCGCGAGCCAAAGAGTCATATTCTTTGAACTCGGGGCTGGTCTCCCAGCGCTGTTTGGCCTCTCGTTCAGCCCGGCGGTAGGCCTCTCGCGTCAAAACGCCCACAACCACCCCCAAGAGCCCTACCCCAAGCAAGGGGAACAACCAATCCGATGGCAAGTAGTCAAGCCAAACTCCAATCGCCCCTCCCCCACCTGCTGTGATCAACCAACCTGCCGGATCATAGGAGCGAATGAGTGATGGCTGTAGCGTGGCAATCGCCCGATGCCGAGCTGCGAGGTGTTTCATGCGCTCATGCACAACTTTTGGCAACCGCAACTCAACAACCAGCGCTTCAAGATAGGGGCTCTCTGGCAGGGGGTAGGCTCCTATGGTACGCTCATCACCTGGCTCAAGCCTACGAAAGACAGCAATTTTCCTTCTGATCCAGACACCGTCACCCTCTTTTTCGAACAAGGTGATCACATAATCTCCCACATGGGTTTTGGTGTGAGCACCTTGCTCCTTCTCCTGCCCTGCACTGAGTTTGTCTAGGTTCTTCTGATGCTCAACCAGCCCAAATTCTCGAGTGGTTGTGTGATCCCCCCCATGCTTCGGAGAAGTCACATCACCTTCGGCATTTGGGTGTTCACGCCCCTCGGGCAGGATTGCTTCATCACTCATCGTGCTCACCAAACTCCACCTCTACTTTCGCATGTTCACGCACCGAGCGTGCGATCGTTTGAAAGAGCGTTTCGCCGCTCCCTCGGCTGTCAATCCACTCCGAGCGCTCCTCATCGTAGCTGAAGTGCCAAGCCCGATCACCACCAGCCACCCAAATCTGCCTCGTGGGCCGCTGGAGGTTGATGACAAGCTCCATTCCGTCTCGCATCTTCAAGCAAATCACATCGCTTGTGGCCTCCACATCGACCACCTCTGAGTCCACAAACTCGAAAGCCCTCACAATGCGCCGAAATGCATCTCCTGCCAACTTTTCAAAGCGCCTTTCGTCAATCGCCATGGCATTCTCCCTTCTCGGTCATTCGATGCACCTTGTCAACTGAGCAAAATCCCGTAGCAAGATAAAACACAATAGGGCTAAAGCGTGCCTCCTCGCCTTGACTCGCCTTGGAAAGCCTCAGAAATCGCCCAAGCCGTGGCCAAACACGCCCCGAAGCGTCTCCAAGGTTCCTGGCGGGCCGCTGTTGCGGCAATTCTTCGAGAGGGGAAGGAGGTCGAACTCCTCTTCATCCGCCGGGCAGAACGGCCAGGTGACCCCTGGTCAGGGCACATGGCCTTGCCAGGCGGAAGGGCAGAGCAGGACCAAGAAACAGCAATTGCCATCGCTCAGCGCGAAACGCTCGAAGAATTGGGCTTTGATTTGGTATCGTGGGCTGAGTTTCTGGGCGTGCTCGATGATGTGCCCGCCTACGCGCAAGGCGAACCCACCGGCCTGGTCGTCACCCCAACCGTGTGGTTGCTCAAGGGTGCTCCCCGCCTGAATGTACCCAACAACGAAGTGGCGGAAGTGCTTTGGGCCTCCCTCAACGATCTTTGGCTTGGCAACTGCAGTACAGAGGTGGAGTACGAGTGGCGTGGCCGCACCCTTCACCTCCCTGCCTACTCTGTCTCCGGCCACCCTGTTTGGGGTTTAACCTATTGCATCGTGTCTTCCCTCTTCGAATGCCTTGAGCGCGGAAGCGGAAGGCAGGGCGCATAGCTGATTCGGCTGACGCCCCGGCGCATTTCTGCTACTTCAAAATCGCCGTGTTCGAAAGCGGAATCGAGTTCTTCCTCGAGAAGGGCTCGTACGGGCTCATGTTCGCATGGATTCTGGTTGCTGGTCTCGGGCTGCCCTTGCCAGAGGACGTGGCAATGATCTCGGGAGGAATTCTGGCCCATCGCGGCATAACGGATCTTTACATCACCCTTGCCGTCTTAAGCACCGCCGTCCTCATTGGCGATTCGATCTTGTTTTTTGTCGCAAGACGCATAGGGGCAGCCATCTACAAGCGCAAGTGGATGCAGCGCGTTATGACTGCCGAAAGAAGGCAGCGCATCGAGCAGCTGATCGAGCGCTACGGTGCCCTGGTTGTCTTTGGCGCGCGCCACGTGGCGGGGCTCAGGGGAGCGATCTTTGCGATGTGCGCAATCCACGGGATCTCCTACATCCGTTTCATCGTCGCCGACGCCCTAGCCCTGGCCCTTTCCCTGCCTCTTTTTTTCGGCATCGGTTGGTGGTTTTCTGACAGCATCGACCGGGTGAAAGAACAAACTGCCTCCCTAGAACACTGGATCATGGCAGGAGTGGCGGCTGTGGCACTGGTTGCCATCCTTCTTCACGGCTTGTTTTCCATTCGAAAACGCCCAATTCCACACCCATCTTCCCTTTCTGATGGCCCTGCCAACACGCCCCAAACCGACTCGCAGAGCCCTGCTTCCTGATTCCTGCCCTTGCACAAAACGCGTCCTCGTGCATTAACCCCACCATGTCTGAAGCCCGCACCCAACTGGATCGGATTTTATCGCTGAGCAGAGAAATCCACGCGCTTGAAGCCTCTTTTCTGCAAGCAGCTCCTCCCTCTGAACTGGCAGAAATCCTCCACGAAGCCGCGCAAAAAGCGTTCACCGAAGCCTTGGGAGCTATTGACCTCTCTGAAATCGCCTTTCTCTGTGCCCAGCTTGAAGATCCCCTCGCCTTTCGCACCCTCTTCGAGCTCCTCTCCCACCCAGACGAGCAAGTCCAAGAAAGCGCAAGCAGCCACCTAGAAGAAATCTTTGCAGTGGCTTTCGACAAAACCGAAAAAGTGGTGCAGGAGCTCCTTCAGGAGAATCGCCTCCCTGCCGAAGCCCTTGAAGAGCTCCCCTACCTGCTCCTTGAAGCCGCTTCTGACTTCGATGTGCTCCCGCTGCTCCTCGAACTCCTCAAAAGCCCCCACCCATCGGTCGTCGCTTGTGCAATCGACGTGCTCGTCGAGATCGGCGATCGGAGAGC
>JANWYL010000095.1 GCA_025056955.1 Sandaracinaceae bacterium
CCCGTAGATTGGTTGGGTGATGGTGGTTGGTGCCTGGGGAATTTTTTTAGGAAGTGGTCGCTTCAAACTCATCGAGACATGGGATCAGCCATTTGCGGCCTCTAAGGTCAAGGGGTTTGAGGTTGATTCCAAAGGCTTCTCGGAGGTGTGGGAGGGTCGGTAGTTCTTCCGGAGGGCCATCAAAAAGGAGGCGGCGGTTGTGAAGGAGGAGCACCCTTGTTGACCACTGGAGGGCAAGGTTGATGTCATGGAGAACAGCGCACACGGTTTTTCCTCTCTCTGAGAGCTCTCTAAAAAGGTGCAAAACGAAAATGGTTGATGGGAGATCGAGGCTGGATGTCGCTTCGTCAAGAAGGATAATTGGGGTGTCTTGGGCCAAAACCCGTGCGATGTGGGCCCGTTGCATCTCACCGCCAGAGAGGGTACGGATGTCGGAGTTGGCTTTTTCAGTGAGGCCCACAGCAACAATTGAATGTTCAACCGCTGCACGGTCTTGGAGTTGGAGTGGGTGAGAGCGGTAGGGCAAACGACCAAGCGCCACAAATTCGCGCACAGAGAGTGGGATTTGCACGGTGCTTCTCTGTTCAAGCAAGGTGATGCGTCTTGCGATTTCTTGGCGCTTAAGCTTGGAAAGAGGTTCACCAAAAAGAAGAACCTCACCTTCCTCAATTGGAATGAGGGAAAGCAAGGAGAGCAAAAGGGTGCTTTTGCCACTTCCATTTGGTCCGATGATCGCCACCCTTTCTCCCCTTTGGGTGTTGAAACTCACACCGTCCAGGACCAATCTTGAGTTGCGTTTGACACGAAGTGACCTCACGTCGATTGCACTTTTGGTGTGTGTCATGGCGTTACTGAGGCGTAGTTGAGGGGTTCAGGCCAAGTTGATTGCGACTGGTTTCAGGGGATCAAGCCACGTTGAATCAAAGGATTCCATGGCGGCGAGCGACGACAAGAAGGGCAGGGGCTCCAAGCAGCCCTGTGATGACCCCAATGGGTATCTCTTCTCCCCTAATGATGGTCCGGGCCAAAAGATCTGAGGCCAAAACGAGAAGGGCTCCCCAAAGCATGGCCGTTGGAAGAAGGGCACGGTGCAAGCCCCCAACGAGGGTGCGAGCGATATTTGGTACAAGCAGCCCGACGAAGGCAATGGGGCCAGCAATCGAAACGCTTGTTCCAACCAATATCGAGGAAGTTGCAAGGATGATGGCTTGGGTGCGTTGCAGATCAACTCCAAGGATTTCGGCTTGGGTTGCACCGAGTTGAAGCGCGTCAAGTTCCCTATTCTGCAGGTGAAGGGCCAGAGAAGCACCAGTAATTGGGATCAACCCTGCCCAAACGTGATCCCAGGTGCGGGCATCGAGATTTCCCAGGAGCCAGTAGAGCATCTCTTGGGCCAAGAAAAAGCGGCTTGAACCAAGCGCCAAGGCCAGGCTGGTCAAGGCAGAGCAAAAGGTCGATAATGCCACACCAACAATCAGGATGACAGCCCGAGAGTGGCCCCTGTAGATGGTGATGGCGATCAAAATGAGGGAGATGATCATCGCGCCAAGGGCTGACGATATGGGGATCACGTAGGGTGAATGCGTGGCAAGACCCGAAAGCATTCCAAGAACCGCAGCAAGGCCAGCTCCCGAGGAAACACCAAGCACCCCTGGATCGGCCAGGGGGTTGTGAAAAAGGGATTGAAGGGCAGTGCCGGAAGCTGCGAGGGCCGCCCCACAAAGGGAGGCCACAAGGACCCTGGGGAGCCGTATGTCAACAATCAGGGTGCGTTCGATTGGGTCGGATGGAGACAAGAGCAGAGAAAGCAACTCAAAGGGGGTGATCGAGGCAACACCCACACAAAGTGAGAGAACGAAAAGAAAAAGCCAAAGAAAAACCGAGATCACCCAGAGCAAAAAGGGGTTGGTACGAAGGAAAGGAGCGGTCATGGCTTTTCGGGGTTTCCAGATAAAAGACGTGCCAATGAGGCCCGGAGGATTTTTGATGCCTCAAGACAATCGGGGCCAGGCGATTCGATGGCATAAGGAGGAATGGGCACCACTTTTGTCGCTTCGACGAAGGTGCGAAGGGCTGGGAGCGCGCGGGCGAGAAAGCCTCGGGCTGAGGCCTCGTCGGTTGCGGGGATCACGAGGAGGTCGGGGCGTGCACGGAGAATGCTCTCGGGGCCAATCCGGACAAAGCCACGAAGGCCGAGCTGAGTTGCGGCGTTTTCTACCCCGCCCAGTTTGAGGAGCTCATCGGTCAGGGTGCCTGCACCGTGGGTGTATTGGCCGCCGGAGAGAAAAAGCGCACGAAGGCCGAAAGAAGGCATGCTTTCGAGGTGCTTTCGTTCTTCGTCGAAATGGGCGATGAGCTCGATGGATTTGGCCTCAACAAACAAGGCCTTGCCGAGCATTTCGATCCCCTGGCGAACTTCTCGAGTGTTATTCCCAGAGGGGAGGCGCAGCACAGGAGTGCCAGCGCTTGCGACGAGACGAAGCGTCGGTGCAGAGGAATAGCCTGAAAAAAGGACAAGGTCAGGGTTCAGGCGGACGATTGCCTCAGCCGAAGCCCTAATTCGAGGGATTGAGGGAGGAAAGGCATTGGGCCGGGGGAACCAATCGGGATCGTCGACGAGGGAGGTGACGGCAGCCACGCGATGAGGAGGAAGAAGGAGGCTCAGCATGGCGTCGCTTGCCAAGGTAAGGGAGACGACCCGTTGAGGGGGGCCTTTCAATTCGAAGCGCCATCCAAAAGCAGGATCGACGATGAGCCGGCTGCCATCGGCTTTGACATGCACTTCGCAAAGAAGGTCCGAGTCCAGCGAAGCGCGAAGGGCGCGGAAAGGGAGGCGGGCCCCACTCAAAGAGCCCAAAAGGAGCGCCACAAAGAGGGGGGAACGGGAAAGTGACTGGCTCGGTCGAAGCATGGTGCTTGGGCCATAAGAGCAGATTGAAGCGATGGGTCTTGCCTTTTTGTGAGGAGATATCAACAAATAGAGTGGTGTGCGTGCTTTCTTTGGGAAAGAAGTGGCCAAAACGAATTGTAGGGAGCGCTCTCACTTGGACGGCCGTGCTTTTATTGTGGGGAGGCTGTGGAGCAAAAACAGGGCTTGAAGTGGGTGATGCAGAGGTTGATGGGGGGGTTGATGCGCCAAGCGATGCGGGGTTGCCATGCATTGAGCTTCCGATCGATGGGGGCCCTATCGATCTTCCGCTTGATACAGAGGTTCAGCTCGCAAAGGCCGATGTTTTCTTCCTGCTCGATATCACGGCTTCGATGCGCGAAGAAATCGAGCAGATCAAGCAAAACCTTCGTAACCGCATCGTTCCAGGGATTCGCCAGACCATTCCAAGCGCCTACCTTGGCGTTGGCACCTTTGCTGATTTTCCAATTCCGCCATGCGGTGAGCCGGGAGATTTACCCTTCCGGCTTGTCGTCCCAATTACAAATGACGTGACGCGGGTTCAAGCGGCCCTCAACCTGATTCAAACCACCTTGGGGCGCGACCACCCGGAGGCCCAGGTCGAAGCGCTCTACCAAGTGGCAACAGGGGAGGGGCGGCCTCCATTTGTGAGCCCAGCCATTGGCTGCCCCCAAGGCGGCTTTGGGTATCCTTGTTTTCGAGAAGATGCCTTGAGCATCATCATGCTCATCACCGATGCTCCTTTCCACAATGGTCCGAGGGGGACTCACCCTTACCTGTGCTCACTCCCTGTGAGACCAGCCACTTATGCCGATGCGCTGAGGGTCCTTCAGGCGCGGGGCATTCGTGTAATGGGGCTGAACTCAGGCGACGAAGAGAGCAGAGCAGATCTTGAGATCATTGCCAAGGATACAGGTGCGGTTGACAATGGTCGGCCAATTGTGTTCGACATCGGGCCGACCGGAAGCCGCCTCACAGCTGGGATCATCGACGCAATTCGGGTGCTTGCGCGGGTGATTGAGCTGGACATCGATGTGGTGCTTGTCGATCCTGTGCCGGGGGACGGGGTTGATCCCACCCGTTTCGTGGAGCGAGTCATTCCCTTGCGGGCTGAACCGATGAGTGGTGTGGGTTCAATTGACCTTGAAGCTGGCGTGTTCCGGCGCGTAAGAACAGGTACCAGAGTGGTTTTCCGCTTGATATTGCAAGGGGGGGTGGTTGCTCCAGGGCGCGGCCCACAGCGTTTTCTTCTCGAAGTTGTCTTCCGTGGAGATGGCCGCCAGCGCCTTGGGTCTCGCATGATCGAGATCGTCGTGCCAGGTGCTGATGGCTCAGGATGTTAGGGCCTGTGCTTAGCTGCTCCATTTACAACGCGCTTTCATTAGAATCAACCCAATGCCTCCCATTACCCGAATTGAAATCGAAAATTTGCGCGCTTTTTCAGTTGCGGAGCTTGGGGACTTGATGCAGGTCCACGTCCTGATCGGTCCAAATAACGTTGGAAAAAGCACAATTTTTGAGGCCATTCTTCGCACCGCTCGCGAACGCATCCCCGATGTGAGCCCAATTCGCAGTGAGCTTCAGCGCTTGCTCAGGCATCGGGGCGAGGGTGATGCGGCTGGCCCGCATTCTTTTTTCCGCGACGCCCACTCTTTTCGTTGCGTGCTTTGGTGGGGGAATCACTGGCTTGCGCTTTCTGTGGTTCGCTCACCAGGAGGAGCCAGTGTCTCGGTGCGCGACTCAAATTTCGACCTGCGGCAAGGTCCTCCCACGATCACTCAAATTGGGAGCATCGCTTGCCTGCGTCCTCCGGAGCTTTTGGGCTTGCGCGTTGAGCAAGAGCTCTGGTCGCGTGTCCTTTCTAACCGAAAAGATCGCAAGCTGGTAGAGGCCTTGGGTTTGGTTTTTAACGAACCTGTCGAACAAGTGCAATTGCTTCCAAGCGGGGAGCTGTATCTCCTCTACCCGGAACACTCTGTGCCCCTTGAGGGAGCCTCAGATGGGATGCGTGTGGTTTTGCGGATTCTCCTTGTGCTCATGATGGTAGAAGGAAGCACCTTATGCATTGATGAGCCCGAGTTGTTTTTGGATCGCTTGAGCCTTGAGTTGTTTGCAAAAGTGTTGTGCCGAATGGCCAAATCGCAAGGCACGCAACTCATCATCAGCACCCATCGCTTGCATGCCTTGCGTGCGTTTGGAGCAGCATGCCTTGAGCTTGATCTTCCCTTTGCTTGGCACCACCTGGAACGTGGCCGGGATGGAAAACTGCATGCACAAAGGTTTGATCAGGAGTCACTGGCCGATTTCGAGCGCAGTGGACGCACGCCCAACTTTTTTGGGCGGTATGCATGAAGCCTCAATGGAGGCAAAGGCCTTTCAAGGGGTGAGCGATGGGGTTGTTGAAATTCAAAAAATTCATCCAGTATCACCTTAGGCATCAACCAGTTAATCACCCTGCCCAAGAACACGAGCTTGGAATTGTGAGGCTTGGTTACAACCCAATTGAGTTCAAAAATTCCCTTTGGCGTGTCAGCAACTCTTTCGAGGTGCGAGAGCGGATTCGGATTGCGTTTCAGGGAAGCGAATACCCGATATTCGAAGTGCGCCTTGGTTCTTCCCGCGAGTCGGCCCCGCGCTTGTTTATCCTCTCAGGGATTCATGGAAATGAGGAGGGTGGTATTCTTGCTGTTCCTGTCATCCTTGAGCGGCTCCGTGAACAACCTCAGCTCGTTTCGAAGGTGAACGTGCGCATCCTCGCTCCAGTCAATCCCGTGGGGGCTTACAACCACTCTCGGTACAACGCTTCGGGCCATGACATCAACCGTGACTTTGTGAATTTTCGCACCCCAGAAGCCCGATTGATTCGCCTCCTCTTTGACGAATACAAGCCTGATTTTGTGCTTTCTCTTCATGAAGGGCCTCAGCGGGGCACTTTCATGTTTGCAAACGCATGTGTGCCAGCTACGATGGCCCTTGCCCTTGTTGAGGCGCTTCAGAGAGCGCACGTTGAGCTTGCCGAGCGGGATTATTTTGGAAGGCGGCTTGATCCGCCAGGGCTTGCAGTGGCCACTTGGCCAAGCCAGGCGCTGGTTGCTGCTTGGGCCCGCTACTTTCACATGATGACTGTCCATGAGTACGCTGCTCGGCGAGGCATTCCTGAAATCACGCTCGAGACGAGTTGGCGTTCAGGAGAGTGGTACAACCGCATCCTTCCTCATGTCGAGCTTGTGCTCGAGCTTCTCAAGCAGCTTGGCAGTTGGGTGCAAGAATGACCAGGGCAGAAGCCACCAAATCCATTCGCGTCCATTTCATCCATGGCTTGGAATCGAGCCCCCAAGGCGAAAAAAGCCGCTTTCTCGCAAAACACTTTGATGCGTGCATTCCTGCAATGGACACAAGGGATTTTGACGCTGCATTCCAAACGCAAGTTGAGGCCCTCCGCGATGCCGAGCGCAAAGGGAGATCTCCCCACGTGCTTGTGGGGTCTTCCTTCGGTGGTGCCCTTGCTCTTCGAATTCTTTCAACTGGAGTATGGCGGGGGCCTACCCTTCTTCTTGCGCCAGCTGCGCGCAAACTGGGTGTTTTTGATCCCTTGCCCGAAGGCATACCAATCACCATCGTTCACGGCCTCCAAGATGAGCTCATTCCCATTGAAGACAGCCGGGTTTTGGCGAAAACAGGCACGCCAGGGCTTGTTCGCCTCGAAGAGGTGAACGATGGACACCGCCTTCAGGGCCTTGTGGCTTCTGGTCGGCTCGCTGAGTTGGTTTTGGAGCTTTACAAAAGAGCCTACCCCCCACAGGCCCCTTATGATGTTGGGGCTTAGACGGCCAAGCATTCTTTCAGGGCTTGATGGCACTCACCAGATGTGGGGAGGGGGAAGGAGGGTGCGGATGCGTTCGAGACCAGGGCGCACGAGGTGGTGTTGGATGGCGCGGAGGGCAGCCCCAATGCCTTGTGGGAGAGGTCGGAGGGCAAGCTCAAGGTGTTCGTCTTCGGCAGAAAGGGAGGAGGTGGTGACAATGGGTGTGATCAGGGAAAGCCAGCGGCGGAGATTGGTGTTAGAGCCGATCTTTGGATCGCGCAAAAGATCGACCACGATGCGCTTGTCATGGGCTTCAACCACGATGGGAGGGAGAGGAAAATATTTGACAAGCTCACCAGGCTTAGAGAGGTCAAGTGCCCCTGAACGGATGAGTGCAGCAACGGGGGTATTGACATTTCCAACCACTTGGGCACTCACTTCTTCGAGGCGGACTTCAACCCGAAGCATTTCTGAGTTGAATTCCAGGCGATCGACATAGATCACTCCTGAGACGCGGAGAGGGGTACCCATCACTTCGATCGTGGCAGTGAGGCGCAAGCCAGGAGGGCACTCAACGAGGATTGGATCCTTCAACCAACCCCCTTGTGCCACCCGTTCAAGCACCCATCGGATGGCATCAAGGGGTAGGGTGACTTTCAAGCCGAGGAGATGCCAAATGGCACGAGGAATTTCTTGGGGATGCGCAAGCAAGTGGTTTTGGAGCGCTTCAAGCGCTTCCTTTTTCAATGACATAGGTAAATTATAGGGCCCTTTGTTTGAATCCAAATTCCTTTGCTTCATGTCTTTTTGGGCATGCCTCGGCAATCCGTAGTTGGAAAAGACAAGCCAATGTGCCTATGCTTTACAGCAAAATATTGATGGGCTCGAGGTTCAGGCCGCCAGGAGTTGCGTAGCTCGTAAAAGAGCCAAGCCCATAGGTGATGATGCCAAAAGGTGAAGAGGCCCGCATGGTGTGCGTTCCCCCTTGCAGGGGGAGAACTCCAACCTCCCGGTCGCCAATTGGGGTAAACGGAATGGTGAGGGAACTCCCATCAACAGTGATGGCAAGCCCACGAGGCCTCACGATCAGCACGTGGTTTTGACCATTGGTTGATTCATTGTACGAAGTCGGAAGAATAAAGGTGTAGTCGCTCCGGAACTGCTCAGAGGGGACAAGCACCGTCATCGCCGGATCACCCCTTTCAGCTGGGGGTGTGCTCGCATACTGCCCACGAAGGTATTGGACGACCATCACCCCTTTGTTTGCAGAGATGTGAAATGGTCGATTGACTTCAAATTCAAGGTATTGGCCCGTGTTCAAGGTGGTTGATGGAACAGATGCGCCATTCACCATCACAGTTGTTTCGTTCTCCCCTGCGATTACCCGCACGATATTGATCGCGGAAATTCCGCGATCACCCATCGGTGCACCAAAGTACTCCCTTCCAAGGCTTTCGATGGGTGGCATCTGCTCCTCAAGGTGATCGCAGGCTTGTGCGAAGTAGGGGATGTAGGCGCAGGCATGGCCACCAAAGACAACAATTGGTTGATCAGCTATGATGCGGGTGCCGGTTGGATCGAGCTCCCTTTCGAGACAGGCAAAACGGGATCCTGCGCTCTCCGTGACTTCGCGGTAGTCTGGCCGACTGGGTGAGCAGTCAGGAGGGGGCTGAACGAGGACATGGGCCACTTCTCCGCGCTCAAGCGTGAAAACACCTGAACGCCCCCGTTGGATTGCTGGAATGCGCCCATCCCGTGATGCGGCGAAGGTGGCTTCTCCTACAACCTGAACGGTGGTGCGGCCGGGCTTGATGGCCACGATCGCCACATAGCCAGGTTGGGAGGATGGGTCGGGTGGGAGAAAGCCAAGTGGATCTCGGTCGACAATCGACAAGGGAAGATAAGAGGCCACAACGTAGCGCCCTGTGAGGACATGGGCAGGAAGGAGGAGAGAGGCATCGTTTGTGTAGGAGTAGTCCAAGAGAGCGTCTCCCGTCCTGGGATTATGGTATTCGAAGGGATTAAATTGGGAGACGATGACAGGGTAATCGGAAAGGATGCGGTAGGCCCCTTGAACAATGAAGCTTTGCCAGTTCGATTCTGGAATTCCAAACGACTGCCCCTCAATCCACGGTAGGACGATATCCTGAATGCCTTGGGGAGGAATGGTGGTTCTGGTCACTGTGCTGCTTCCGCGAAAAATCCGGATGGATGCGGGACTTTCGTTGGGATTTGCGATCACCACCCTGAAGTCGAAGTTTGGCTCATGAAGCTCTTGTGTGTTTGCAAGCGGCACTGCCCAGTATTCGCAGCCGACATTTGAATTGGTGCGTTCAGCCTCGGCGCAAGGGTCGTCACAGTATCCATCGGGGCCGCAGCGAGTTGACCATTCGGCGCAGTCTCTCCCAAAGCCAAACCCACTTCCGTCTCGGGCGCAAACTTCAGAGACCGTGCCATTGCAGCGGCGGCTTCCAGGCCTGCAAACAACGCAGCCAAGGGCCGGGTCGCAGGCATCAGGGCACGCCACTTCCATCGTGCGGCTCATTCCATCTGGGCCGCAAACATAGTGGGTGTTCCCAAAGCATCCTGGGGTCCCTGGCGTGCATCGAAAGATGAGCGGGGCATCGGCTTGAGGGGGAGGACCCCCGTCTCCTTGGACGATTCCTCCATCTTTTCGAGAGGTTGGCCGCGTGTCGCAGCTGCACCCTGCAATTTCACTAAGGAGCATTGCCAAAAAGAAGAACCAAACCAGAGGCATCAGAGCTACCTTACCATGCCACCACTCGAAAAGGGAGATTTGGAATGCGAATCAAGCTGCTACCTTGTCGTCTTGTGAATCCAGTCAATCGCTACCGCCTCCATGCAGCCACATCGACGGTGTTTCCTGGAGTGTGGGCCTGTTTTCACCTGTGGGAGCAGTGGGCGCTTTTTGATGGAAAAGAGGCTTGGCTTGCGCGAATGCACCGCACCTCGACTGGTTGGCTCCTGCTTGTGGAAGTGATTTTTGGCCTGATCCCCCTTGGGCTTTGGACGCTTCTCCACTGCATTGCTATCTGGCGCAGGGAATCGATTCCAGGGCAAGCCTCATGGGAGGAGGGAAAGCTTGCTTTTGGGCTTGGCTGGCTTGTGCCACTCGTAAGCCCCCTTGCGATTGCGTTTGTTTTGTGGCACGCGCTTTGGCTCTGGGGGATGAAGGCCCAAGGAGCAGCCCTTCTTGAGCTCAGCGATGCGATGGAGCGCACCGTTGGGTTGCCCTGGGCACTGGTGATTCATGCTTTTGGGCTTTTCGCATTTTCTTGGCATTTGGCTGCAGCCTTGCCAGATGGACTCGAAGCCATGGGTTTGGTCAAGAGGGAAAGCAAGCCCTTTGTGCGTCCTTTTGGAGTGGCCCTTGCCCTTGCGCTTTTTGTTTCCTCTGCCCAGCTCATCGGGTGGATCGGCACGGGATCGGGAACTTTCTGGCCCCTTCCCGTGGAGGAGGTACAACAAAATTGATGGTTCAACTGGACAAAGGGGTCAAAAGGCTTCACACCAATCCTGCACCATGGCAAGCCCTCCAATTGTAGAAGAGATCCCTTTTCGCAGCAACAATGCACACCTTTGCGTGATTTTAAACCGGAGAACCAAGCTCATCCGGGTGATCGATTTTCGGTTGGGTGCCTTGCCAGCCAAGCGCTTGTTCATTCACGGGGTCTCACAAAAGGAAGGGGTAGAAAAGGCGATCATCCTTTTGGAAAGGGACGAAGTACCAGCATGGTCTCGGATTGGCTTTGTCAAAGAGGGTGTGATTCCCTTGTTTTACAAGCACTCAGATGGCTACCTTCTGGGATGCCTGTTTGGGCCCAACAAGGGAGGATCGGGTATCACTGAGGATGGAGAGCGTCTTGCGGAGAAAACCATCCAAGCCGCAAAGCGACAGTGCAAAGAAATTCCAGATCCCCTTCCGCGATTTCATTTCAGGGAGGAAGATCCTGCCAAGGCGACAG
>JANWYL010000096.1 GCA_025056955.1 Sandaracinaceae bacterium
GATGGCCCGAAGCACTTCGGCCCTAAAGCCCTTGTAGCCACTTGTGAGATCGCGAATGGGTACTCCCAAAATCAGGCGAGCATAGAGGCTTCCTCCCTTGGACAAGAGGTGGCGGCCTGGGCCCCAACCCACCACACCTCCTCCTCGAATATTGCGAGAACCGATCACCACATCGGCCCCATTTTCAAATGCCCTCAAAAACTCTGGCAAGTGCGCTGGATCGTGACTCAAGTCCGCATCCATCTCAAAAAGGAGGTCGTATCCATCATCCAGCGCACGGAGGAAAGCCATCACGTAAGCAGTGCCTAAGCCAAGTTTGCGGGGGCGGTGAATGACGCGAATCCGCTCATCAGAAGCCGCTAAGCGATCCGCAACCATCCCCGTCCCATCAGGAGAGTGATCGTCAACGATGAGGAGGTTTGCCTGCGGAAGGACAGCAAAAAGGGCTTTGACGAAGCGCTCGATGTTCTCGCGCTCGTTGTAGGTGGGGGTTACAATCAGAATCCTTGGAGCGCTTCGAGAAGTCATCGCCGTGCCTCCACCCGCTTCTTCATTCGGAACTTCGAGGAAGCAGCCGAGCGCCAAGCCCGACGCGAACGCCTTCGCAAGGCAGGCCCATCTGTGCAGGAGGGCATATCACTTGGAGGACAAGCAATCCGCAAATGGATATGGTTGCGATGCCTCCGATCCGTGGATACGAGGCTTTCGATTTTTTCGATCTCACTCATCGAGACTCCCCGGTTGATCGCTTCTGCCCGGAGCCTTGACCACACATGCCTTGCAATGATGAATTGTTGAACCCGAGCGGTTTGGTCCTCGCTTAAAGCTCGGAGCAGCTCCCATGTGCGCTCCTCATCAAGCCTGAGCTCAGGACGCTTCCGCACCCGCCCGTTTCTGCCAATATCCCAAAAGCGTTCGCAAGAATGGACGGGGCCTTCGGGTCCAGTGATGTAGAAGCCGATGTCCGCGTCACGGCCACTGCGGTGGGAGCGATGCCGCCCAAGGCGCCCGCCTCCTTCCCTTGAAAGATCGCCAACACAAAGCCTCGAGCCCGGCCACCGCTCGGCCACATGGTTGGCCGCTCGGCTGAGCAGATGCACCAATTCAAAGGTGGCAAAACGGTGGGGAAAAGAACTTGCCTTGATGGCCAAGCATTCGCTTTCCTCAAGCGGGATCCCCCCAATCAAGCGGCCTCGGCGTGGACGACCAACCGACACCGAATCACCCGAGTCCACTTCAACCACCGCTTCTTCCTCCCTCTCCCTCGTTCCAACTCCCTGGATTTCCCTTGATCTTCCCGCCCCCCGCACCTTTCTCCCCTTGTGATTATGATGTATCGCCTTTCGCTCAATACCCCCTCTTTCGCCCCCACCAAATCTCCCCTCTGCACGGGCAATTGGTCTTGTCACCCACATGCCTAAGCACAGCCCAACCACCAACACCCATCGACCCAACGAAAACATTACCCGCTGCACCTCATCCCACAGGCCCTAAACAAATCCACACCTGTGATCAACCCTTATCGATATGCACCCTCTGGGAAGTCATGGTGGCGAAAGCTTTTTGTCCTCAGGGCCATGCAGAGAATTGGGAGAAACGCCTTCGATCACGACTTCACTTTCCTCCATAACTGGATTCGTGAGGAGTTTCTCAGACATGGCTTGAAGCTCCTTGAGAGCAAGTTCTTCATCACCACCATCCATCACAACTTCAACCAACTTCCCTACCCGCACCTCACGCACCTTGTCAAACCCAAGGGCACGCAACGCTTTGCACACCACATCTCCCTGGGGATCGAGCACTTCTTTTTTGAGGCGAATGATCACCTTTCCCTTCACCTTCTTTGACCCAAAACTGTGCGCGCGCAGGTTGCGCTCAATCCTTTGAACCGGACCCTCGACCTGGGTGATGGACAAAGGTCCCCCCACAAGACGCTCGTAGACTTCAATATAACGCTTTGCAAGCTCGATCCGAACTTCAGGAGGAATTTGGACAAGCCCGTCCGCCCCCCCCCTCTCCATAAGCCACTGCCGAATGAATTCTTTGTCAAGGCTTAGTGGCTCTTCTCCTTTTGGGAACTTGGCGTGATAGTCCTCTTCCAGCCAAAACCGAGAGCTGTCTGGCGTGTGAAGCTCATCGATGAGCAGCAGGCGACCATCGGGAGCGATGCCAAATTCATATTTTGTATCAACAAGGATCAGGCCTCGGCTTTGACAAATGGCCTGCCCCCTTTCAAACAAGGCCAAAGCGATTGACTCCGCTTCTTCGTAAAGGGATGGGTTAATCAGGCCTTGAGCAAAAAGTTCATCTTTGGAGAGAGACTGATCCCTTTCACCTTTTGGTGCCTTGGTTGAAGGAGTGAGGATGGGTCGCGGCAAGGGGGCATTTCGCACAAGCCCATCAGGCAATGCATGCCCCCCAAAGCGGCGTTCTCCCTTGGCGTAGTGGGTCCAGATGCTTGTTGGACTTCTTCCAGTGAGATAGGCCCTCACGACGAACTCCACGGGAATTGGCTGGCACTCCAACACCCAAAGCACGTTCGGATCAGGCATCCCCCGCAAGTGATTGGCTGCCACATCCCTTGTGCGCTCAAACCACCAAGCAGACAAAGCAGCAAGGATGGCTCCTTTCAAGGGCACGGTGGAAAGCACGCGATCGAAAGCACTCAGCCGATCACTTGCTATGGCAAGGCGTGTTCCGTCTCCAAGAGAATAGCTGTCCCAAACCTTGCCCTCGCTCCGTTTTCCAAGCCAACTAAAGTTGGTCCTTTCAAGCGGATGAGAAAGAGCCAACTCAAGCGCTTCTCGACCAATCGCTCCACCCATTTTGTGCTCGCCACATCAGCGCTTGCTGTACTGGAAGCGCTTTCGCGCTCCAGGCTGGCCGGGCTTTTTGCGCTCCTTTTTTCTCGCATCGCGTGTCAGAAGCCCCGCTTTTTTCAACGTCTCGCGAAGCTCAGCGTTTCCAGAGAGCAAAGCCCGTGAAATTCCATATCGTATTGCATCCGCTTGGGCAGAAATCCCGCCACCCCGAACTGTGGCATACACGTCGTAACGGCCCTTTGTACCGGTCAACTCAAAAGGCTGAACCACAAGAAGCTGAGAAGTCAGGCGAGGGAAATAGTCTTCCAGTGAGCAACCATTGACCGTGATTTGACCGCTTCCAGGCCTAAGAAAAACCCGCGCCATTGCGGTTTTGCGTCTTCCGGTCCCGTACATGGCATCGCTTGGTCCCCACATTTTGTTGGGCAAAGCCATAGAAGCCTCCCTTATTTATTTATCTTCAGGTGCAGGAATGGGCACCCCACCCTTTCCCCAAGGCAGGGGAATTGGCTTTTGGGCTGCGTGGGGATGGACGGGTGAGGCGTAAACCTTGAGTTTCGACAACATGGCACGGCCAAGCGGGTTTTTGGGAAGCATCCCCTTCACCGCTTTTTCAATGACGAAGGTGGGCTTTCGAGCCAAAAGATGCCGGTAGATCTCGGACTTGAATCCACCAGGAATTCCCGAATGCCGATCCCAAGTTTTCTGGTCGAGTTTATCGCCCGTGAGCACCACCTTGTCAGCGTTGATCACAATGACGTAATCTCCTGCGTCGACGTGGGGAGTATACGTGGGCTTGTGCTTCCCCCTTAGAACCATGGCAATTCGGGAAGCGAGTCGCCCAAGTGGAATTCCGGTTGCGTCCACAACATACCATTTCCGTTGAACCTCATGGGCAGAAACACTTTTGGTCAAGCGAGTGAGCGGCATGATCACAACCTAATATTACCCCCTTCATCGCAGGGGCTT
Source organism: Sandaracinaceae bacterium (assembly GCA_025056955.1). GTDB lineage: Bacteria > Myxococcota_A > Polyangia > Polyangiales > Sandaracinaceae > JANWYL01. Next base: position 3,792 of record JANWYL010000096.1, read on the forward strand.
TTTTCATATATTCCATTGGGCACTTGTCAAGACGCCTAAGGGGTGATCCCGCTTTGAGAGTGCTCTTTCAAAAAAGGCAATCGTTCAAGGAAACGGGTTGAAATGGCTCCAGAAATAAAGCGCTCGTCTTGAAAAATGGCCCGGTGGAGTGGAAGGTTTGTGCGAATTCCTTCGATCACTGTCTCTTCAAGTGCCCTTTGCATCCTTGAAATCGCCTGGTGACGATCTTTCCCAAAGGCGATGATTTTCACAAGCAGTGAATCGTATTCCCCAGGCACGCGCCATCCTGAAAACACGCCACCATCCACGCGAATCCCTGGACCACCAGGTGGGAGGTAATTTGTGATGAGCCCAGGCCATGGAACGAAAGTGCGCGGATCCTCCGCGTTGATCCGGCATTCGATGGCGTGACCGGTCAGGGTGGCTGACTGCGCATCAGCGCTCGGACCAAGGCCTTGGGCAATGCGGATTTGCTCGACAATGAGATCGACCCCGTCACCATCTCGGTCACTGGATGCTCGACCTGAATGCGGGTATTCATTTCCATGAAGTAGAGCGCTCCCTTTTCATCCATAAGGAACTCCAAGGTCCCTGCTGAGCGGTAGCGCGTGTGTTCCATCGCCCGGCGAATGAGGGCAGAGACCTGAGCCCGTTTCTCGGCCGAAAGTGCAATTGAAGGAGCTTCTTCGATGATTTTCTGGTGGCGCCTTTGGATCGAGCACTCGCGCTCCCCTAAAACGAGATAGCACTCGTGCGCGGGATCGCAGAGCACTTGAAATTCGATGTGACGTGGTTCCTCAATGAAGCGCTCAAGGTACAGGTCCCCGCACTTGAAGCCAGCTTCGGCCTCTGCTTGGGCCTGCGGAAAAACGCGGCGCATTTGTTCGGCGGAGCGAACCACCTTCATCCCCCTCCCTCCCCCTCCTGCACTGGCTTTGAGAATCACTGGATAGCCGATCGATTCGGCCGCTGAGATGGCTTCTTCCACCCCTGAAAGCACTCCTGTGCCGGGCAAAAGGGGAATCCCTAGGGATTTTGCAATTGCTCGCGCCCCCACCTTTGAGCCCCACTGGCGCATGTTTTCGGCCGTTGGCCCGATGAAAATCAAGCCACAACGCTCGCACACCTCGGCAAATTCGGGGTTTTCTGAGAGAAATCCATAGCCGGGGTGCACCGCATCGGCTCCGCTGATCTCTGCCGCTGCGATGATCCCGGGGATGTGCAAGTAGCTTTCGCTTGCGCGAGCAGGGCCAATGCATACCGCCTCATCGGCCAGACGCACGTGCAGGGCGCCTGCATCGGCTGTTGAGTGAACAGCCACTGTTCGAATTCCCAATTCACGGCAAGCACGAATGACCCGAATTGCAATCTCCCCCCGATTGGCAACCAAAACCTTGCGAATCGTCGGCATCGCCTCACCCATCGACCCTAGCCGCTCTTCCGAATTCGGAAGAGGGGTTGGCCATATTCGACAGGCTTCCCGTTTTCAACGAGGATCTCCATCACCGTGCCAGAAACCTCAGATTCGATTTCGTTCATGAGCTTCATCGCCTCGATGATGCACAGGACCTGCCCAGGACGCACTTCGCTCCCCACTTCCACAAAGGGCGGAGCACCAGGAGCAGGTGCCCGATAAAAGGTGCCGACAAAAGGAGAAGTCACCACCACGATGTCTGCCTCATCTTGAACAGCTGGAGGTGAAGGAGAAACCGAAGGATGCACGGGCGGTGAAGCAGGAAGTGAAGCAAGGTCTTGGCTTGCCCCAAAACTTCGGCGAATCACAATGCGCTCACCTGCTTTTTCAAGGCGGAGTTCAGCAATGTTGAACTCCGAAAGCATCGCCATGAGTTTTCTTAAAAACTCGAGATCTTTTTCAGTCATATCTCCTTTGCCTCGCCGATTCGGAAAACGATGGTCAGAAAAATCCTCCAATCGATTGGAAGCAGTGGCGTGCCTTGCCCTGTAGCCCAAGATGGCGCGAACGCCAAGCCCGTACACATCAGGACCAAGCCCCGTGATGACTCCCACGCATGCAGGAGCAGTCAACGAGCGCTGGCGAAACGATTCTCGCCTTGCCAAGTGGCTTAGGTGCACCTCAATGCAAGGAATGGGAAGTGCAGCGATCGCATCCCGTAAAACCACCGAGGTGTGGGCAAGCCCTCCAGGATTGATGACCACCCCGATCACTTCTTTGCGTTTTGAGAGCGTTCCAATGTGATCGACGATTGCTCCCTCGTGATTGCTCTGAAAGCTTTCGATCCGGACGCCCAAAGAATTCCCAAGCTTCATGAGCATGTGCTCGATTTCCGCAAGGCTTTGGCTGCCATAGTGCTCAACCTCACGCTCTCCTAAGCGATTGAGGTTTGGGCCATGGATGACAGCCACCACAGGATCCCCCCATGCCATTTGCACCACCTACTCGAGCGCTTGGGCGAGTTTCAGTGCCCCAACCCGCAAAAGGTAACGGGCCTTGCCTTGGTTTGCTTCTGGCTTGAGGGCCAATGCCACAAAATAATCTGGGTTGATGAGGCGTAAAATTGCCGTAAATTTGGTCCCTTCGATGGTGAGCTCCTTTGGCACTCCAGCGTTCAGAAGCTCAGAAGCCCTCTGGGCTTCCTTGAGAACGAGACTGAGCTCGAGTCCGAGTTGCTCTGCCTCAAGCGAAGCGCCCTCGTGAAGGCAGGTTTCCACGGCAATTCCATCCATTCCCATTACAACGGCCGCAATTCCACCCTCACTTCGGTTGATCAATTCGGAAAGAATCTCGCGAAACATTGGAGTGGCACCGTTTGAGATGATTGGGACACACCCCCTCCAAAGTCAAGTTTGGGCTCTTTTCTCATTCTAAAGTAGGCTCCTCTATGCGTCTTGACATATGGCATAAGGGCGCTAGCTTACATGGCGGTTTGCGGAAGTGGCGGAATGGCAGACGCACCAGACTAAGGATCTGGCGGGTAACCCCCGTGGAGGTTCGAATCCTCTCTTCCGCATCGTGATTTCGTAAGGAGTTTTGCCAAAAAAGGCGGTAAGCCCATGCGCATTGGAATTGTCGGTTTGGGGTGGGTTGGTGCAAGCGTGGCCATCTCCACCCTACATCGTGGGATTGCAAGAGAACTTTGGCTAAACGATATCCGCGAAGGTCTTGCAGAAGCTGAGTCCTGGGACCTGGCGCACGGTGCTTCCTTTTATCCGCCCTGCGAGATTCGGCCTGCCAGCGTCGAGGCCATGGCCGAGGCATGCGATGCGATTGTGATCGCTGCAGGAAAAGGAGCGCTTCCTGGGAAAAGCCGCCTCGATTCGCTCTCAATCACAAGCGAAATCGCTTTCGATCTCGGAAAGCGCCTTCGAAAGGCACGAGGGGTGGTGGTTGTCGTCACAAATCCCGTCGATGTGATCACCCAGCTTATCCAGGAAGAAAGCGGCCTACCTCCCCAACGGGTGATCGGGACAGGTACCACACTTGATACAGCAAGGCTTCGTTTTCTTTTGAGCAATCGCTTGCGGATTGATGAGAGAAGCATCCATGCCTACGTGTTAGGAGAGCACGGTGATTCTTCCTTTGTGGCCTGGTCAGGGGCTGTGGTGGGGGGTTTGCCCCTTAGGCACCTTCCAAACTGGAAGCAAGAAGAGGAGGAAGCAATAGAGCAAAGCGTGCGGCGCGCTGCCTACGAAATCATTGCAAGAAAGGGCGCGACCAACCATGCAATAGGTCTCGTGACAGCTTCCCTCCTTCAAGCGATTGTTCGAGATGAGCGCCGAATCGCCACAGTTTCTATCCTTCGCTCGGGACCAGAATACAGCGAGCTCATCGGCCCAGAGCCCATTTGCCTATCCCTTCCAACCGTGATTGGTGCTGAAGGCGCAGGACCAAGCATTCTTCCTCGCCTTGATGAGAGGGAGAGCGCGCTCCTTAGGCGTTCAGCTGATATCTTGCGCCAAGCCCACCGCTCAGTGATCTCTCAAAGGGCTTGATGGGTTTCTTCAAAAAACTACCGTTCGCCCCTCGCGTCAACACACTGAGCTCAAGCCGCTTCAAAGTGCTTGCAAAAGCGGATTTCGTTTATTTCCTCAAGTGAAGGCACCTTGCGGTGGGGTTCGGTAGGGTAGCCATGCGCACAAAACCCCTGCTCATCATCAAAAAGCGCGCACTCCTCGCAATGCATGCGGAGGCAGTAACGCCTCGCTTCCTCCCGAAACAACCGATCGACACGGGTGATCATGTCTAACCCTCTTCATCCTTTTTGCAACCTCTGCCCGACCATCCAGCAGACCGATCAATCTTTGTGATCCGTTCACGATGCCTCCCCTCCTCAAAAGGGGTTTGGACAAATACCCGCACCAGTTGGCGAGCCACCCCAGGGCCAACCACTCGTGCACCCATGCACAACACGTTTGCATCATTGTGGCGACGGGCCATTTCCGCACTGTAAGCCTCCGAACACACCACCGCGCGAACCCCGAGGTGACGATTCGCAGCAATTGCCATCCCCACGCCGCTCCCGCAAACCAAAATCGCCATCTCAGCCTGCCCTTCCTTCAACCAGCGAACAGCTTCGTTTGCAAAGTCCGGATAGTCCGTGGGGATGTCCTCGCTTTGCGCACCAATATCGATTGCTTCCACTCCCAGCTCTTTGAGGGCGGCAAGCACTGCTTCTCGCAAGCGAGCCCCTGCATGATCACAGGCAAAAACAACACGCATCGTTGCTTCTAGACATGACGTGCGAAGGCCAAGCACACGTTTGTTCCCCCAAATCCAAAAGCATTCGAAAGCACCACGTCGAGCACCCGCTCTTTGGCCACGTGAGGCACAAGCTCCATCCCCTCTCCCTCTTCGTCTGGATCGTCAAGGTTGATCGTTGGCGGAACAGCGCCTGTGACAATTGCTTTCACACTGATCACTGCCTCTAGGCCTCCTGCTGCACCCAACAGATGCCCCGTCATGCTTTTGGTTGCAGATACCCATACCCCATCCTTTTTGCCCTTGGCAAGGGCTCGCTCGCCAAAAACCCGCTTGATGGCAATGAGCTCCTGGCGATCTCCGAGAGGTGTCGAAGTCGCATGGGCGTTGATGTAGCCCACGCGCTCTGGATTGATCCGGCCATCTTGGAGGGCATGGCGCATCGCCCGCTGGGCTCCTTCCCCTTCAGGCGCAGGCTGAGTGAGGTGATAGGCGTCGGAAGTTGCCCCATAGCCCACAATCTCACAGAGAATTGGGGCCCCTCTGCGAATTGCCCTCTCCCTTTCCTCAAGCACCAATATTCCCGCCCCCTCGGCCATCACAAAGCCGTCTCTCGCCTTGTCAAAGGGCCGGCTCGCACGCTCAGGGTCGTCGTTGCGCTCCGAAAGCGCCCTCATCGCGGTAAATCCACCCACTCCGAGACCTGTGATCGTCGATTCTGCTCCTCCTGCAATTGCGACATCGATATCACCACGCTGGATCCACCGAAAGGCTTCTCCAATCGCATGGGCTCCCGAACTGCAGGCGCTCGTCGTTGTGTAGTTGGGCCCTTTGAAACCAAAACGCATTGAAATTTGCCCAGGTGCAAGGTTTGCTATCGCCGAGGGAATGAAGTAAGGAGTGATCCGCCGAGGGCCCTTCTGGTCGAGAACCTCTTTCATCCTTTCGATCGACTCAAGCCCACAAAGGCCCACCCCGATAAAAGTCCCAACCCTTTCCCTTTCCTCATCGCTCATGTGAGTGAGGCCGGCCAATTCAACCGCTTGGACAGCAGCGCCGATCGCCAAATGAATGAAGCGATCTGCTTCGCGCAAGCGCTTCCGATCGATGTAAAGCTCTGGCTTGAAGGTGCGGCATTCTCCGGCAATGCGCGAGCTGAATCGGCTGGCATCAAAGCGCGTGATTGGACCAATCCCGCTTTTTCCGGCAATGAGATTGGCCCACGTGCTTTCCACATCATCGCCACAGGGAGTGACCGCCCCAAGACCTGTGACCACCACCCGACGCATGGAATGCTTCCTCGCAAACTCGCGCAATCAGGCCGAGTTCTCTAGGCAGATTGGCGCGGTGCATCTTTTGAAGAAGCACCAAGCCTCAAGGTGATGTAATTGATGGCATCTTGCACGGTGCGGATCTTTTCAGTATCCTCATCAGGAATTTCGATTTCAAACTGCTCCTCAAAAGCAAGGACAAGCTCGACAATCGCAAGCGAATCCGCACCAAAATCCTCAATGAATTGCGATTCTGGTTTGATTTGCTCAATGTCAACATCGAGCTTGTCGGAAATGATTTTTTTGACCTTATCGGCAATCTCCATTCCTTCCTCCGCCTTTTGATACCATGTCCAGGGATGACCTCACATGAGGAGGCCTCCGTTCACCCTCAAAACCTGACCTGTGACAAAAGCAGCCTCATCGCTTGCAAGATAAACCACCGCTGGCGCAACCTCTTCAGGCTTCCCAATTCGCCCAAGAGGAGTTTGCTCAATCATGCGCTTCCGAAGCTCATCTGGCAGAGAGGCTGTCATTTCGGTTTCAATGAAACCAGGTGCCACCGCATTCACGGTGATTCCCCGCGATGCATATTCCCGCGCAAGGGTCTTCGTCAAGCCAATTAAGGCAGCCTTCGAAGAGGCATAAGCTGCTTGGCCAGCGTTACCGGTTTCTCCAACCACACTCGTGATGAAAATGACCCTCCCATAGCGCTGGCGCAGCATTGAGCGGATGGCGGCCTTCGCTCCCCAAATTGCCCCCTCGACATTTACGGCCCATGTTCGGTGGAGATCCTCAGGTCGCAAGCGCAAAAGAACTTGGTCAATCGCAATTCCTGCATTGCTCACGAAGATGTCAAGCTTCCCCTTTGCCGCAACCCACCCATCAATTGCCTGCTCAATCGAGGCCTGCACAGAAACATCCACTTCCACAATCTCGGCACAGCCACCCCGAGC
>JANWYL010000097.1 GCA_025056955.1 Sandaracinaceae bacterium
AGCGGTGCGCAGGGTGGCTGAGCGCGGTCCGCGCTCGATTCGCTTCTTGTGCTTGATTGCCGCACCAGAAGGTCTCAAGGTCTTCCACGCACATCACCCAGAGGTGCCCGTGTGGTGTGCTGCGATTGATGAAAGGCTTGATGAGCATGGGTACATCATCCCTGGACTTGGTGATGCAGGAGATCGGCTGTTTGGAACGAAGTGAGGTGTGCTTTCTGAAAGGAAGGGAAAATGCGTGCGTGGCAATTTGATGCGTTTTCAATCGATCGCCTGGGCCTTGTCGAGGTGGAGGACCGGCCTCTCGCTTCACGAGAGATTCGAGTCCGGGTTCGGGCTGTTTCACTCAACTACAGGGATCTTCTCATCATCCAAGGGGCCTACGACCCAAAGCTGCCCTTGCCGCTGATTCCTTGTTCTGATGCGGCAGGTGAGGTGGTTGAGGTGGGGAGAGAAGTCCAGAAGTGGAAAGTGGGCGATCGGGTAATCACTGCGTTTTCACAAAAGTGGGTTGCAGGCGCGCCGAGTTACGCGAAAGTCAGGGCAACTCTTGGTGGTCCGCTTCCTGGTGTGCTTTCAGAGTATGCAGTTGTTGATGAGGAGGGGGCTTGGCCATGCCCAAGCCACCTTTCTTTTGAAGAAGGTGCAACCTTGCCGTGTGCTGCTCTCACCGCATGGCATGCACTGGTTGATAGGGGTGCCCTGAAAGCGGGTGAACGGGTTCTGATCCAAGGGAGTGGAGGGGTATCCATTTTTGCCCTCCAAATTGCAAGGCTTTTTGGTGCTGAGGTGTATGCAATCACCCGAACAGAGAGCAAAATCGATCGTTTTCGCGCAATGGGTGTAAAAGAGGTGATTCACTCTGTGGCTGAACCAGAGTGGGGAAGGACCATTCGCAAAATCACGGGAAACATCGGTGTGGAGCACGTGGTTGAAGTCGGAGGTGCGAAGACCCTCGCTCAGTCGCTCCAGGCAGTTGCTTTTGGGGGAACGATTCACGTCATTGGGGTGCTAAGCGGTGTGGTTGAGCCTCTCAACATTTTACCCATCCTGATGAAAGAGGTGCGCCTTTCGGGAGTGCTTGTTGGCCCGAGGGAGAGCGCAGAGGCCATGGGGAGGGCTTTTGAGGTGGCCCGGATTCACCCAGTCATCGATCGGGTCTATCCCTTTGAGCAGGCCAAAGATGCTTTTTTGCACCTTCAAAGCGGGTCGCATTTTGGGAAAGTGGTGGTGGCTGGTCTTCCGTAGGTCTTGGCGAAAAGCCTTTTGCACCCCATAAACTCGTGTGTCGATTCAATTTGAAAACACCTATGCCCGGTTGCCCGAGCGTTTTTATGCGAGGGTGCTTCCGACGCCTGTTTCTTCTCCAAGCCTCCTTTGGCTAAACGAAGGCCTTGCTGAGCTTTTAAGGATCGATGCGAGTTCCTTGCGCTCGGAAAGCGCTGTGCAAGCACTGGCCGGGAATGCCCTTTTCCCTGGAAGCGAACCGATCGCGCTTGCCTACGCGGGGCATCAGTTTGGTGCCTTTGTGCCACAGCTCGGGGATGGGCGTGCCATTTTGCTTGGTGAAGTGGTGGGGAAAGATGGCCGCCGCTACGACATCCAGCTCAAGGGATCTGGCCCAACCCCTTTTTCGAGGGGAGGGGATGGCAGGGCTGCCCTCGGCCCTGTTTTGCGCGAAGCCCTTTTGGGTGAGGCGATGCATGCCCTGGGTATCCCAACAACCAGGGCTTTGGCCGCCCTCAGCACCGGTGAGCTTGTGTTTCGAGAGAGGCCCCTCCCTGGAGCGATTCTTGTGCGTGTGGCTGCAAGTCACATCCGAATTGGTACCTTCGAATACTTTGCAGCACGCGGTGACAAAGAGGGTGTTGCCATCCTCCTCGATTATGCCATCGCGCGCCATTACCCACAGCTGGCCACGATTCCGACGCTGGGTGAAAGGGCTCTCGCTTTTCTAGAGTGTGTGGTGAAAGCGCAGGCGCGCTTGGTTGCACAGTGGATGGGGGTGGGTTTTGTACATGGGGTGATGAATACTGACAACACCTCCGTTTCAGGTGAGACCATCGACTATGGTCCATGTGCCTTTCTGGACGGTTTTGATCCCAACCGCACCTTCAGTTCAATCGATCGCTTTGGAAGGTATGCCTACTCAAACCAACCGAGGATTGCCTTGTGGAATCTCACCCGCTTGGCTGAGAGCCTCTCCTTGATATGGGAGGAGAGCGAAGTTGAAAAGGCAAGATGGATTCTTGGGACTTTTCCCTCACTTTTTGACACCCACATGGAGGAGGTGTTACGCCGCAAGCTTGGTCTGGGTGTTAAGCGAGATGGTGACGAGGATTTGGTTGACGATTGGTTGAGGCTCATGGCAAAGGAACGTGTTGATTTCACCATCGCTTTCCGAAGGTTGTGGCGGGCACTACAGCTGGGACAAGTTGAGGAGTTGATTTACACTTTCAATGAGCCAAGGGAAGCTCAAAAATGGTTTGAACGGTGGTTGAATCGCGTCGGAGATGACGCAGTTCCCATCGAGGAGCGAAAGGAGCAGATGCGCCTTTCGAACCCTGCTTTCATTCCTCGCAACCATCGAGTGGAGCAGATGATCGAGAGTGCAATGAAAGGAGACTTATCCCTTTTTGAGCGTTTGCTGCGGGTGCTTAGGCGCCCTTATGATGAACAACCAGAGGAGGCTGAGTTGGAAATCCCACCAGGTGAAGAGCAATGGGCTTACCGCACCTTCTGCGGTACCTGAGACCAGGCTTTGGGTGCGTGCCTTTGACTGGCCTTGAGAAAAGAGGGTGTCGTCAGGGCACCCCTAAGGCAGCGCAGAAACGGGCGTTTGGGCGTTCGCGATCGACGATTTCTGCAGAGTTTCGATCGGCGAAATCTTCTGGGCCAACGCAGCGGTATCCCTCCCCCTCGCGGCAGTCGCTGTTTGCGTTGCAACGTTTCATGCATGCAAGGATCTGCAGGCGGGGGGTGCGCGAGCGGAAGCGCACGCATACCGCATTATCTGGGCACTGGTCAGGTTGACAATCAAAAACAGTGCAAGAACCTCCTGGCTGGTTGGTGTCGCAAATCCGATCCCCGGCAAAGGAGCATTGGGTGGAGCTCGAGCATGAATCGCCAATCCGAGGTCCACAGGCGGATGCGGCGATGACGCATGCCACAATCCAAGCACCAGCGATCGAGTTGAAGTTGAGCGCGATCGTTTTCGAATTCATGGGCTTTATCGAAAAACACGGGTGATGCGAATACCGAGTTCACCTTCGATCTCAACCAGCTCCCCTTTGGCAATTGGACGAGAACCCGCGCGCAGCTCCACTTCTCTTCCAAGAGGAACCCCAAGGTTGATGAGACGCCCAGGGATCATTTGCGCCAGTTCTTCAAGGCGCAATTCAAAGCGGCCAATCTCAATGGTGATCTCGATGGGGAGATCAGAAAGACTGGGAGGGGCATCGAGAGCAGTCGGATTCTGCTGGGCATCGGATTGCGGCTCTTTTTGATCCATGGTGTCAATTGGTTGCGACGAGCTCTTGTCAGCCGGGGAAAATAGAATACCTTTTTGGCGTTTATTTGGGTAGGCGGCGCGAAGCATCCATCCGCTCTCCACCCGCTCAAGGTGCATGGAATATGTTCCGCCCGGAGTGCGCAGCTCGACTTCTGACCAATTGCCTTGGGAAGGTTGAAGTGGGGCAAAAAGGGATTCGGGGAGCAGAATGTCACCCTCTTCGAGTTCTTCGATTGCTCTTGGAGGTAGCTGACAATGGCCCACAAGAGCCACAAGGGATACACCAATGTGCTTCCAAGACTCTGGGAGGTGCGGGGGCAGGGGAGGGATGGGTTGAGCACTTTTCGGGTCTCCCATCCACAAGCGCATCCAGCTGCTTTGTTGAGTTGTTTGAAGGGTAAAGGTCCATACCACCCATGGGGGGTCTTTGAGCCACTCCACAAGTTCCTTTTCTGACTCAATGACATCAACCACTTGACACCCGATGTGTTGAGCCATCGGCGCGAGCCAAAAAGCAAAAACACCCTGTTCGAGCCAGGACAAGGCACCAAGGGCCGCCTCGATTTCTCTTCCAAACACGATGTGCTGGACCGCTTGGAAAACCAAAAGGGGGTCGCACTCTAAGGCCAGGGGCACCTGAGCCCTCTCCAAAGCCACAGCGCACAGAGATGGAGAGTCGGAGGGATGAATTGGCCCTGCAGCGGTCCAGTCCAATCGAATGCCTGTTAACTTGGGTGCAGGAAGTGGAAAACACAACGAACGCAGGGCATTTTCAAGGTGCTCGATTGAAAAGAGCGCAATTGCTCCCTTGAGCATTTCGAATTCCTTGCGGCTGATCCGAGGCAGGGCATGCCAAGGGTAAGGACGCACGCCTGAGATGTTCTGCATGGGTTTCGAAGGATTTGAGTATCTTGGATGAAAAAAGTGGTAGTGCAAGCCGCCTTTCGATTCGAAGGGTGGAGAGGTATCAATTTTGGTGCGATGGAGGGTGCTCCTCGATGGCACTGTCCAAAGGCATCCTGCACTATTCGGTGGGTGGTGTGGCAGGGGTGTTTGGGTTGGTGTCGTTCTGGTTTTGGGATTCCTTGGCCATGGATTCTTCCACCCACCTTGTCATCTCCTCGATGGAAACCGTCCCATCGCAGTTGTAATCACCCTCAAGGCCGTTGTTGCAAGGTGTTGCTTGTGGGGGTGGTTTTTCTTTTTCGCTTTCTTCGAGTGGTTGTTCTTCACCAAGTGGTTGGGGTGAAACCAGGGGAGGACTTGGTGATCCAGTGATCCAGCGCCCAAGGCCGCTTGAGATTTCGGGGAAATAGGTCACGATACCCAGGCCAACAAAGAGGATGGCGATGAAGGGGATGACGCTATAGATGATATGACCAAGAGGACGATTGAAAAGGGTTGAAGCGACGAAAAGGTTCAAGCCAACAGGTGGGGTGAGGTAGCCGATTTCCAGGTTGACGATGAAGACAATCCCAAGGTGTAAAGGGTCAACTCCCAGACTTTGGGCAATGGGTGCGATAAGGGGAACGAAAATGAAAATGGCGCTTAAAATGTCCATGAGTGCGCCAGCGACAAGGAGAAGACCGTTTAAAACCAACAAAAAAGCGGTGCGGTCGAGCTTGAAGGAGAGGAACCACTGGGTGAGCGCAAGGGGAACGTCGGCTTGAACCAAGAATTCGCCAAAGCTTCTGGCAACAACCAGGATGACCAAGAAGCTGCCCAGCATCAGGCCGACTTCTTGGAAGATGTCGAAGAGGTCTGAGAGGCGAATTGCGCGGTGCAAGAAAAGTTCGACGAGGATGGCGTAAACCACGCTTCCTGCCGCGGCTTCAACGGCAGTAAAAATCCCGCTATTTGTTCCGACAAAGATAAATGCGGGGAACAAAAGAGACCAAAAACCATCGCGGGTGGCAAGCGCGAGGTTGCGCCAAGCGAAGGGCTCGCGGGGGATGCGATCAACCAGGCCTCGGAACACAGAGTAGGCCATGAGCAAGCCACCGATGAGAAATCCCGGCCCGTAGCCGGACGCGAAAAGGTCTTCCACACGAATCGAGGTGGTGGTGTTGATGATCGAGTAGACAATCATTGGAATGGAAGGAGGGATGAGAATGCCGAGGGATCCTGCGCTTGTGACGAGGCCATGTGCGAAGGATTCGCGATAGCCAGAGGCGATCATCGCAGGGCCCAAAACGCCTCCGATTGCAACCACGGTGGCGGGGCTAGAGCCAGAGATCGCGGCAAAGATCATGCAGGCCAATACCGCGCTCATTGCCAATCCCCCGGGCATCCAGCCGACGAGCGCTTTGGCGAAGTTGACGAGGCGCTTTGAGATTTCACCCCTGGCCATGACGGCGCCAGAGAGGATGAAAAGTGGAATCGCAAGCAAGGGCTCACTGTCGGCAATGCTCACCATCTGTTCGACGAGGGCTCCGCCATGCTGCAGGTTGAAAAGCTCTGGTAGCCAAAGAGCGAAACAAGCGATCGTGACGGTCCCAATCACAACGTAGAGCGGAAGGGCCAGGAGGGCTAAAAGCAAAATGATGGCGCTGAGCTTAGAGGCTTTGTTCCCGAGAAAAAGCGCAAAAGCCAAAATGACAAGAGCCCAAAAAAGCCACGTTTTGCGATGGCCAGCTTGGCGCTGGGATTCAGGTGGAGGAGAAGAAACGGCTTTGCTCATCGCCTTTGCTTCGGCCATTCCTTCGGCTTCAGCTGGTGAGCCATAACGACCACCCCGGAGCGCGCTCACGCCGGCGGCGATAAAGCGGATCGAAGCCAAGCCGAGCGCAACTGGAATGACAACAGACTTGAGCCACTCTGGCAGATGCGTTTGGGAGAGAAAGCCGCCTGTGCGGAATTGGCTAGAGACGTAGAGGGTTCCGAGGAGGGCGAGGAGTAGTGAAAATGCAGCTGTGTACCAGTGCCCGATTGCTGAAAGGAGGGGAGCAAGGCGAGGAGGACGAATGCGTTCGAAGGCTTCAATCCGAATGTGCTTTCCGCGATAGACACACAAGCTTGCGCCGAGAAAACCCACCCACAGGGTGAAAAGCAGTGAGATTTCTTTTCCCCATCCGTAACCTGCAGGAACGTAACGAAAGCAGAAAAAAGTCCACGCTACCAACGCAATCGCACCTGTGATCCATGCCCTGCGCCGGTCAGGAGGGGATGCATTCCGTGAATTCCAAAGCATGAATCCAATTGCCAAAAGGCCACCAAGCCATGCGAATTGCCAAGAAGGCATGGCAAGCATGAGCGCAGCAAGCCCCCATAAGGCCGCTCCTGTGAGAAGCCCAAGCAGCAAAGAAGAGGCACGAAAAGGGAGAAAGGCCCGCCCATGCGCTCTTTCTGCTGAATTCCACCCAAACCAAAGCAGAGCCAGCAAGACAGCCACCGAAAGGAAAGGAGCCACGCGCTTATCAAGGAAAAGCCGCAGTTGAGGATCTGTGACCCCAAACAGGCGGGCAAGAAGATGCCCCACTTTTGAATCAGGCGCGATAAGCCGCCTTTCCACCACATCTGCAAAGGTTCCCAGGGTGGTCAGGGCCAAAAACCAGGCGACAACGGTTTGCTCGAGTTGAAAAACGCCCTTGTCAAGGGCGGCAAGAAAAGAAGGCCTGTCCTTGGCGGTTGCGTCTTCATTCATTGGTGGCGATTGTCGCGAGCTCTTTTTTTACGATCAAACCCCATGTAAGTTTTTCACTCATTCCAGGGTATGGGTTGGATAGGTAGGGTCCTCGTAAACGATGGCACCCACTTGCCGAAGGGCTGCGTAAATGGCTTGTGTTGTGGTTGGGGGAGTCATGTGACGAATGGCTTTCAAGGCTTTGTGCGGCTCGCAAACATAGATGCCCGGCTCGCCCTTGACCCAGATGCGCACAAGGCCAATCCCTGCTTTGGGAGGGTGACCTGGCTCAACAGAAAGGGGAGCGACTTGGTGGTCTCCTGGCTCCCATCGAGCGTTCTCACCCACCAAGCTGGCCCACATCATGCCGAAGCTAATGTCTTGGGTCAGTGTCATATAACTAGGTTAGGGTTAGTTGAGACCTCATCAAGTTTATCAGTGGAGTGCACTATAGGCGATGCGTGACTTTTTCTCTGCCCTTGTGGGGCTTGCCCAGCTTCACCGAATTGCTGAACCCAGCGAGCAGCTAGCGACATTTCGACAGGCTTTTTCAACCTTGGCTGCTTGTTCAGCAGAGCTCATTCCTGCTCCCCTTGATGGAATCGATCCGAGCGCTCTCCTTGAAAGCGTGCGCTTTGCACTAGGGGCAGGTTTCTTTGACGATTTGAGCTGGCTTTCGGAAGCCCACGCTGCAGCAGCCATGTACGAGATCGCTTGGATGCTTCCAGCAAGCGAAGAGAAGCGAGAACTCGGAAGGCGGGTGCTTCAAAAACTCTATGGAGGCAATGCGGCTGTTTTCGTGTTGCTTGCGACACAGTTGGCCAGAAGCTCGAAGTATGGTTTGGCTGGGCGGGGAATCCGGGCGCGGGTGGCCCTTGCTCTCGATTTGCCAATTGGCGAAGCCGTTGGTGTTGATGCGCTGGCTTTGACACTCATTGCGCGCTCTGACCTCGAAAGCGAGTGGCTTACCAAGCCATCGCAAGGGGCTTTACCTTCCCGGCGGCTTGCAGCGCGTCTTCTCGATCGAGCGGCACGAGAAGTGGTGCGTCGGGTTGCTCGGGGGGACAAAAGCGTGCTTTCGATTTTCGAGCGCCATTCAATCAAAACAGCTTGGGACAGGCTTTTGGCAGACAGAGAGCCTCTCGTATGGAGGCACGTGGCTTCTGCAAGGGGGCAACTGGCGCACCTGATTCCTCAGTTTGAGCAAGAGATTGAAGAGAATCTGAGCCCTTCCAAGACACCAACCGAATGGCGGCGCGCAGCCACTTCCCTGGCGGCCATGCTCAGCGCTCATCCACAGCGCATTATCCAACGCTGCGATCAGCTCTTGAGAAGCGACGTCTTTGCAAGGGATCCAGGAATTGCCGGGTCTTTGGTATGGGGGTTGAGCCGCATGGTCGAGGCAGAGCCTGAGGCAGCTGAGCGCGTGGTTTTGATGGCCATTCGAAAGGGAGGGCTTGATGCCATCGAGGCTTTGCTGGCTTTGCGAGAGGAGGGAGTGGGCGCTGACTTCGGAGAGTTTGCGAGCCGCTTGGCGTTGGCGCGTCTGGGTGACGGAGAGCTTGCAGTGCCGGATATGGATGATGACGGCCAGCGGGCGATGGTTCGGCTGCTTGAAAACAGGCTCCAATCAGGAATCAGCATGAGTGCAAGTGGAGAGACCAGCACTGCCAGCCGCATATGGGTTCCTCTTCCTTCCCTTGTGGCTGCGGCAAGGGAGACCTTCGTTCGAGAAGGTGCTGCCAAGGCCTACGCTCAAGCAATGGGTGTGCTTGGTGAAGTTGAGCGCGTGCTTGGGGAATTTCTTCAGGCTGATGAGTCATCGAGCGAGGGGCGGGTCAAAAGTTTCGAGGCGCTTTGGGAATTGGATTCAGTGCTTTTCGAGTCCTCGACGCTGGTTGATCTTTTGGCTCTCCGAGGTAAGGAGGGAGGACGCCACGATTCTCGTCGCTCAAACCCATGTCACAAACACCTTGCTGAAATGGCTGGGCGACTTGCAGAGCATTTAATCCATCTTGAAAGCGAGGCGATCCAGCCAGGGCAGCCTTTGCGTCATCGTTCTCTGAGGGTGCAACGGTTGAGGGCCCTTTTGCATTTTGTCGATTCTGAACCCCTTGTAGACCAAGAAAAAGAAGAGGGCGAACTTCGCATCAAGCGGCTTCGTGCCACGAGGTTTTTACTGGAGTGTTCTGCCCAGGAAGTGCCTTCACCCTTACGCAGGATTGTCTTGGCGGCTGCTTCGAGGGCGTGCGAGTCCCTGATTCGTGAGGGAGACGCAGAAGTCAGTGAGGTGTTTTTGACGGCGGCCATGCACCTTCGCACAGGAGAAGATTTCAATGTTTTTGCTGAAGCGGCGATGGTGCCAGAACTCGCTGCTCTCTTTCGGGCGTACGCCAAATTGGCAGAACGCCATGCAGGAAAACGACGTGCCTCTCCTTTTCGAATGCTTTCGGATAGCGAATTGCTCGAGCGTGTTGTTTACCACCTTCCATACAGTTCAGACCCTCGTCTTGAGGCGCTGAGGGAGGCCCTTACTGCCCTTCAAGAAGTGATCAAGGCCTTTGATGACGCTTTTTGCCTTTCTGACGTGCTTGGAGCTCCTTCTTCGAATGCAGATGTTTCTCGTCGCTCTTTGTTTTTGTCGCTATCTGAAGCTGTGGCAAGCTTGGCCAGGCTTAGCGAAGCCTCCATGCGACGCATGGGGAGCCTGCTTCCAAAACATCGCTTGCTCGGAGCGGGTGCCGCGATTCGGGCGCTTGACTTGGCCGCTTCGCAAAAATTGAGAGGGGAAGAAGACGCCTACTCGCATGCTGTGTCGGCTGCAATTCGCGCGATTCGAAAAGAACTGCCCACCTACTTTGCGGAGGTAGTTGCCGACACCTTGACACGTACCTTGTCTCTTCCTTTGCGAGAGAGCAAACAGCAGCTGGGGCAGGCAGTGGCGGCACCGCGTCGGTGGGAGCAGGGGCTTCCGCCTTGGATGCCGCCGAGCCGTGTGCTTGGTGGCTTCTATGTGCTGGGTGTTTTGGGCTCTGGGGGAGTGAGCTCCGTCTTCGTGGCCCGCCGAGTGGAAGAACGTTTTGATGAGAACGCTTCCCTTCTCGCTCTCAAGGTGCCTGAGTACGGTGGCGTTGCGGCGCGCCATTTGCGGGAGGATGAGTTTCTTCAGATGTTTCGCGAGGAGGCGGGGGCGTTGCTCTTGGTTCCACCCCATCCGAATTTGGCCAGATTCGTCACTTTTGATGCAGGGGTGCGGCCGAAGCCGATTCTCGTCATGGAGCTCGTAGAAGGGCCAACTTTGGAGCGAGTGATTCAGACAGGAAGCATGACCACCCAGCGGGCTTTTGATGCCTTGATTGGGGTCGCCCAGGGCTTGGTTGCGATGCACAGGGTTGGTGTAGGGCACCTTGATGTCAAGCCAAGCAATGTCATTTTGCGCGACGAGGATGGGCTCGATGGCCCTTTGCCAGAGCGAGCGGTCCTTGTGGATTTTGGCCTGGCGGGACGCAAAATTCGGCCAGGTTGTGCGACGCCGAATTATGGGGCACCTGAA
>JANWYL010000098.1 GCA_025056955.1 Sandaracinaceae bacterium
CATCCGCTCGAAGCTCTCGTGGAGGAGGGTAACAAGAAGGCGTGCTCACTTGATAGGCAGGGTAAGGGTTTTGATCGCCAAAATAGGACGGAGGGGGGGATGCCCCCTGGGGCATTTGTGGAGAGGGTGATGTGGAGGGGGCCTGAGCCATGGCAGAGGACGAGAATAAAAAAAACGTGAAGTGCAGGATGCAGCAAGGTGCAAGAAGGCTGCACCAACTCATCCTCAGGGGAGACTTGAACCCTTGCATAAGTGCGATGCTACCCATGCATCGGCCAAATTCAACCTTTTTGGACTGGATGATTGGTGATGAGAGGCGTTGTGTATGCCCGTGCGGCAAGTGGAATTTTGCTTTGACTGAAGCGTGCTTTTGGGCGAGCCTCAGAATGGCGTACGATGCAATCCGAAAAGAAGCAAAGGATCGCCGTAATTGGCGCAGGCTCTTGGGGCACGGCTTTGGCGAAGAGCCTGGTCGATTCAGGTCACGAGGTGCGGCTTTGGGCGCGGCGGCCAGAAGTGGCGTGCCGCATCGAAGAAGAAAGGGAAAATCCTTTTTACCTCCCTGGAATCAAGCTTGGTCCATCGCTTCGTGCTGTCTCGCACTTGGAGGAGGCCCTTGAAGGGGCCCAAGCGGTCTTAAGCGTTGTTCCAACCCACGCCTTGCGCGAGGTGCTCTCCCAGGCAGCGCCGCTTTTCCCAAAAGAGGCAGTTGTCATCAGCGCAACCAAAGGCATCGAAAATCACACCCTCAAGCTCATTAGCGAAATATTCGAGGAGTACCTTGAAGGAAAGCAGAGGGAGAACAAGGCTTTCTTGGGTGGGCCATCCTTTGCCAAGGAGGTGGCCTTGGGCATGCCCACCGCGGTGGTCGTGGCGTCACGAAATCCCGAGACCGCGCAAAAAGCCCAAAAGTTATTGGGCAGCGAGCGCATGCGCGTGTACACCACAGAGGATGTCACAGGAATCGAGATTGGCGGCGCCCTCAAAAACGTGATGGCCATTGCTGCTGGCATCGCCGATGGCTTGGGCTTTGGTCACAACACCCGTGCAGCCATCATCACAAGGGGGCTTGCCGAGATCGGTCGCCTTGCAATGAAAAAGGGAGGGCATCCACTGACCCTTGCTGGTCTTGGAGGAGTGGGTGATTTGGTGTTGACGTGCACGGGAGACCTCTCCCGCAACCGAAGGGTAGGGATCGAGCTTGGGAAGGGGCGCAAAATAGGTGAAATCATTTCTGAGCTTTCGCAAGTGGCCGAAGGGGTTGGAACCGCGCAAAGCGCATATCACCTGGCCCAGCGCGAGGGTGTGGAAATGCCCATCGTCGAGATGGTGTATCGGGTGATCTACGAAGGATTTTCCCCTCGTGAGGCAGTCGTGGCGCTCATGTCGCGCCCCTTCCGCGCTGAGCGGGATTGAATCTTCGCATGCACCATGGCTTGTGTGGTGATACCATGCCTTGGTGATGCGAGGCGTCTACCGCTACACCGTGCGCTGTGAAGCAAAGGACCCCATTTTGCTCGCTGCAATCGAGCATTGGTTGAAGGCAAATCACATCGGAGATGTGCTTGAGGCTGGAGCCCTCGAAGCAGAAGTCGTGCGCCTTGAGGGAGAGAATGCCATCGAAGTGCGCTACGCCTTTGCCCATAGAGAAGCCTTTGAAAGATACGAGCAAGAGCATGCCCCACGGCTTCGCCTGGAGAGCCGCTCCCTTTTTGGAGATGAAATTGCCTGGAAGCGCTCTCAGGGTGCGACCTTATTCCAAAGGGATGCATCTTCCCTTCGCGTTCGCGTTATTCCCTATTTTCGCGATAACTATGCTTACCTCGTCCACCCAATCACCGGAAACAAACCATTGCCCTGCATTGTGGTTGATCCGGGTGATGCTTTGCCAATTCTTCAAGCACTTGAGCGTTATCACCTGGTGATCGAAGCGATTTTTTGCACCCATCACCATGCTGATCATGTGGGTGGTCTTTCTGCATTGCTTGAGCATTTTCCGTCAGTGCCTGTATATGGCAGCGAATACGACATGAGGCACGGGAGGATTCCCTTTCAGAACCGAGCCATAAGAGATGGTGACACCATTCAAGGATTGGGCTATCCTTTTCAGGTGATGGAAGTGCCAGGTCATACGATTGGAGCAATCACCTACGTTGGACCTGGATTTGCCTTCACAGGCGACACCCTCTTTCTTGCAGGGTGCGGGAGGGTGTTTGAGGGAACGATGGATGGGATGTATGCTTCGCTAATGCGTCTTGCGACCTTGCCCCAAAGCACCCTTCTCTACGTTGGACATGAGTACACCCAATCGAATCTCCGCTTTGCCCAATGGGTTGAGCCGAACAACCAAGACTTGGCAAAACGCATCAAACTGGTCTCTCACCTCAGAGCACACGGGCAACCAACTGTGCCATCGACGCTGAAGGAGGAGCTTGCAACCAATCCCTTCCTGCGCTGCTCGTCTTCTGAGGTGATGGCATTTGCCGCATCGAGGGGAGTGATTGGAAGCGAAGCCGAGGTCTTTGCAGAGATCCGGCGGGCAAAGGATGCCTTCACATGAGAATGCAAGCAGCCCACAAGGAGGGATGGGTGAGATGGCTGTCACCAAAGGGTGATTTGGGCCCCTCACACAACAGGCCGCAGCGAAATCACTGGCTCAAAAGAGGGTGAGCGGTTGGCTATGCGTACTCGACGCGCACGTTTTCGATGATTGCGCGAAGGCCTCGTTTCACAACTTCGGTGTCAAGGTGTCGGATGATCACGTAGCCATCACCCTCATAGCTATCGTTTTTGGGAGCTCCGATGGTTGGAAGTTTCACCTCTTCAACCATGCCCTGGACCACGCGCTGGGCGGCCTCAAGCCCTGTCACCCTGGCCACGCGCCCCCGCCCCATGCCTCGGAGATAGGCACAACCCACCGCATATTTGCGTTCGTAGGGGCCGTCAAAGGCATGATCAATCACTGCGCGAGCCCAGGCATGGTAAGGGTCGAAATCGTGGGCAAGCCCCACCATTTTTGTGATGTTTGCACCAGGTGGGCGTTGGGCGATTTCGCCAATCGCGAGGGAGCCGTCTGTTCGTTGAAACCACTCCATGTGGGTAAAGCCATGCTCGAGCCCAAGGGCGCGCACTGCGGCGACTCCCATCCGCTTTGGTGCATCGTATTCGGGTCCTGAGATGTCGCGCGGCAAAAGGCAAGTCCACTGGATCCATGGGTTTTCGAGCACTTCGAGGCATGAAGGCATGTAGTGGGAAATGGAAATGAAGCGGGGCTCACCGCCAATCGTAATGGTTTCTAAGCTGAACTCGCGGCCCTTTAGGAATTCTTCCGCAAGCACAGGATGTTCGGGGGAGGGGCGCGCGGCTTCCATGGCGCTCCGGAGAGCGGCCCAGTCAGAGACGCGAAAGGTGACTTTTGCTCCCATTCCAGCTGGGGGCTTGAGCACGATTGGAAAGCCCACCTCGCGGGCGAAGGCTTCGGCATCGGCCCACGAGCGCAGGAGGCGATGCCGTGCGGTGGGAAGCCCATGGGCGCGCAGGGTGTCTTTCATCAAGGCCTTTTCACGGAAAAGGGTGGCTGTATGCGGATCAGTGCCTGGAATCCCCATCACAGAGCGCACCTCAGCGAGCTGCACCTGCAAGGCTTCGAGCACGCCGACCAGCCGCTCGATGCGGCCATAGCGGTGCTCGAGGAGCCGGCAGGCATTGAGGATGGCTTGGGCGGATAGGCCATCGTCGACGCGCACGATATCGGCAAAAATCCGAGCGTCGTCACCGCGTGGCATCTCTTGCATGACACCCAAAAGGCGCACGCGATGGAGTCGAGCCGCAGCGCGGGCAAAGCGCATTGTGGTTTCGAGGGGAAATGGGGCTGCAAAGACCACGTTTCGAAGCGTCATCGCTTCTCGAGCATAGCCTTAAATTGTGAGCTGCCAGGAGCACAAATCGCAAAACCAATGGTCTTGGCGCGGCCCTTTGCTAGCCTTGAGCCATGCGCGTGCTTTTTCTTCAACCGAATTATCCGCCGGAGATGCAAGACTACACCCGGGGCTTGGCGGAGGTGGGAGCAGAAGTCTATGGAATTGGGGACACTCCCCCCCAGGCCCTCGCACCAAAGGTCAAAGCTGCCCTTAAGGCCTATCTTCAAGTGCCCCGCATCATGGACGAAGACGACGTCATCGCGCGGGCGAGCAATTGGCTTCGGGGGCAGGAGATCGATCATGTGTTTTCCAACTGGGAGCCCCTTGTGATCCTCGCTGCCCGGATGCGGGAGCGCTGGGGCATTCCAGGGATGAGCGTGGATGTGGTCCGCGGCTTTCGCGACAAAGACCTGATGAAAGCACGGGTGCGTGCCGCGGGGCTCCGCACGCCGCGCTCAAGAAGGGCACGGACGAAGTCCGAGGTGTGGGCGGCTCGGGACGAGATCGGTTACCCGATGATCGTCAAGCCCATCGCTGGTGCTGGCTCAGCCGACACCTACCGTGTTGACTCAGATGCGGAGCTCGAAAAGGTCCTCGCCCTCACAGCCCATCTTCCAGAAGTCAATTGCGAAGAATACATCGATGGTGAAGAGTTCACCTATGACACGATTTGCATTGATGGTCGGCCGGTTTATGAAAACTGCGCTCAATACCTTCCAAAACCCCTTGAGGCGCGAAGCCAAGAATGGATCAGCCCAGTTGTGATCACCGTCCGCGACATGAATCAACCGCATATCCGAAAAGGTGTTGAACTCGGTCGGGCGGTTTTGCGTGCCCTCGGGATGGGCGATGGATTCACCCACATGGAATGGTTCTACAACCGAAAGGGTGAGGCGGTATTTGGGGAGATTGCCTGCCGGCCGGGGGGTGCACACCTGGTCGACCAGATGAATTTCACAAGCGACATCGATCTTTTTCGCGAATGGGCGCGCGTGGTCTGCTGGCGCCGATTTGAAGCAGATGCAACCCGCAAGTACAACGTTGGAATCATTTTCAAGCGGGCCAAGGGCCGTGGCCGCATCACGAGGATCGAAGGCCTTGAAGAGTGGAAAAGGAGGTGGGGCCCTTGGGTTGTGGTCGATGCCCTCCTTCGGCCTGGGCAAGTGCGAAGAGATTGGCGGCAGACCCTTCTTTCAGACGGCTTTTTGATATGCAGGCATCCTGATTGGAATCTTGCCAAAGAAATGTGCTTTGACGCAGCAATACGCATCACGATGTATGCGGAGTGAGGGCCAGGGGGGCTCAAAGGCAATGGCCTTCGGGTTTTGTTTTTATTGACGGATTTTGACCATGCACGTAGATTCGCGCGCGTGCCAGAGCCAATGAAGTGAGGAGTCAAATGCCAGAAGACTCGCTCAAGCCTAAGGACATCGGGCATGAGGCAAAGCCAGGGAGGTTTCAATGAGTGGCCGACGGACGAAGTACATTTTCGTTACCGGCGGTGTGGTGAGCTCAATTGGCAAGGGCCTGGCTTCGGCTTCAATTGGTGCCCTCCTCGAAGCGAGGGGGCTCAAGGTGACAAATGTGAAGTTGGACCCCTACATCAATGTCGACCCGGGCACGATGTCACCTTTTCAACATGGGGAGATCTTTGTCACCGATGACGGGGCAGAAACCGACCTGGATCTTGGGCACTATGAGCGCTTTACCACCACTCGGATGACGCGCGCAAACAACTTCACCACAGGCAAGGTCTACGATGCGGTCATTTCCAAGGAAAGGCGAGGTGATTACCTCGGCGCGACCGTCCAGGTGATCCCGCACATCACCGATGAGATCAAGGCCCGCATTCAAAGCGTGGCCGAGCGTGCTGACGTGGCGATCATCGAAATTGGCGGCACGGTTGGAGACATTGAGTCCTTGCCCTTTCTTGAGGCGGTGCGTCAGCTCCGGCATGAGCTTGGGCCGCAAAATTCGGTGAGCATTCATGTGACCTTGGTGCCGTGGATTGCGGCTGCAAGAGAACTCAAAACCAAGCCCACCCAGCATTCGGTTAAGGAACTTTTGGGGCTTGGGATTCAGCCAGAAATCCTTTTGTGCAGGGCAGAAAGGGCCCTTCCGCCAAGCGTCAAAGAAAAAATCGCACATTTCTGTAACGTGCCAGTTCAAGCTGTGATTTCAGCTCCCGATGTGGCGACGATCTACGAGTTGCCTCTTACCTTGAATCGCGAGGGCTGCGATGAGCAGATCGTCGATCGCCTGAACATCTGGTCAAGGCCCCCTGATCTTTCGGCGTGGGAGCAAGTGGTGAAAATCATCAAAACCCCCCAAAGGGGGCAGGTGGTGATTGGAATCGTCGGAAAATACGTTCACCTTCGAGACAGCTACAAATCCCTGCACGAAGCATTGGTCCACGGAGGGATTGGGAATGATGTAGGCATCGAAATCCGCTACATCGATAGCGAAGAGATTGATGCTTCAAATGTTGAAGAAAAACTCAAAGGGTGCCATGGGGTGCTCGTTCCAGGTGGTTTTGGCGGAAGAGGGGCAGAGGGAAAAATCCAGGCCATTCGATATGCCCGCGAGAAAAAGGTTCCTTTCTTTGGGATTTGCCTTGGGCTACAGATGGCCGTCATTGAATTTGCCCGCAATGTCTGTGGCCTCGTGGGTGCAAATTCGACTGAATTTGAACCGTCTTGCCCTCACCCTGTGATCGACCTTATGCATGAACAGAGGGGTGTCAAAAGCAAGGGAGGGACGATGCGCCTTGGGGCATACCCTTGCATTCTCAAAGAAGGAAGCCTTGCGGCACAGGCGTATGGATGCACTGAAATCAGTGAGCGGCATCGGCACCGCTATGAATTCAACAACGACTATCGATCAACCCTTGAGGCCCATGGCATGGTGATGAGCGGCATATCTCCAGAGCTCAATGTCGTGGAAATGATCGAGCTTCCGGTTGAACGGCATCCCCACTTTATCGCTTGCCAGTTTCACCCGGAGTTCAAAAGCCGGCCGATGGCACCACACCCACTTTTCACCAAATTCATCTCGGCGGCAATCGCTCATCGGGATCGGAACACAAACCAAGATAAGGGTGATTTAATGGGTGTTCTCAGGTGAGGGGTGAGGTACTGGGGTGCAAAGGTGGAAGAGGCGGGGGCGATCAGGTGTGGGTCAAGGGGTGCTTGTCATGAGCAAGAAATGGATTGGTGGAAGATGCGGAATAACCTTGGTGAATTGCTTGGAGGGGATTAGGTGAACCAAGAAAAGCCTCGGTGATGTGGATTGAGCGCTCGGTGTGGTTTTTGGTTGGTGCAATTGCGAAATGGTTGACGATGAGGAGGAGGGGCCGAAACTCCTGTTGTTTGGAAGCGATGGTCAGATGCCAAGCAAAGACCAAGAGTTTCTAAAAGGAATTCATCCTCCCATCGAATTGTAAAACAAGGTGAAAAGGGGTTGGAGCTTCAGACGAGCGGGAAAGTCAATTGGGGAGCAAGGGATGGAGCAGGTTGATGGTGAGGCAAAGCCTCCATGGGCAAGGAAAGCATCCAAGGTGAAGGCCGATGGAGATGAAGCATCGCAAAGGGGAAATGCCATCGCCCAAAACACAAAACGAAGAGGTGATCCATTGGATGCGAGAGGGACGTCGATGGGGATCCCAAAGGTGAAGTGGAATGTGATTTTTTCATCGCGTGCGATGCTTGGAGAACCCTGTCATCGGATGACGTCATACCAAAGAGGTGAGCTCTTGTTTTGGGCGGGTGTGTACCTCGTGGCACCACTTTTTGGTTGTTGGTGGGGATGGGGTGGTGGAGGGGGCGAGGGTGAACGCGACTGGAAGCGCTTCGATAGGGGTTTGCTTCATCAAGCAGGTAAGGGTTTGGCGCTTGCTTGTGCTTTTTCAGCATGGACCAATCACTCTGGCAGTGGGTGTTTGTGGCCTTTGGCTTAGAGCATGCGCCAAAGGAGGAGGGCGACGAGGATGAAAATGAGCATGAGCAAGAAGGCGCTCAGGCGGAGCCTTGAACGCCATGCGCTTTTGTTCAGCCGTTCTTCTCTGGCCAGGCGCTCAAAGTGAAGCATGGCGTGGGCGATCACGGCCTGGATGCCACGTTCTGCTTCGGGACGCCGCTCGGGGCATTCTTCAAGCACCCGGCGGTAGCGTCGGCCAAGTTCAGCAAGCCGGCCGAGCGAATTGGCAAGGGCCAATAGGCGCTCGTGGGCCTGAGGCTCTTTCCACTCTCTTTCAAGCTTGCGCCAAGCCACTTCAAGGGGGTCTTCGTTGGGGTCGAGAGGGGGAGGGATTGGGTCTTTTGAGTCGGGCATGGAAAGCCACCCTTTCAAAAAATTGACGCAGAAAAGAGCCGCTCTTTAGGGTGGGAGCAAGCGGCAAGCTGTGGCAATGGGTGCGAGCAGTTGTCTAGGAATTCATGGGCAGTTGGCTGCTCTCCCAAAGCGCGCAAAGGTCCAAAAGCCAAGGGATAAGCAGGGCCACGCGCACTGGGCCTCAAGCAGGCAAAGCTTGAGGTGGAGATGCCAAAGACGGCATCGCTTTTCGCAGAACTTCTCAATCAAAAAATCGCTTGCGCAGCTTGAGATTTCTCGGTTGAGCTTTCAAAGAGTGCCCGCCCACATTCCCGTGCTCAAAAGAGAAGTGCTCAATTGGCTTGCCCCCAAGCCAGGAGGGATTTACGTCGACTCGACCTTGGGGCTCGGCGGACACGCAGAGGCCATCCTTGAGGCGAGTGCTCCCCATGGGGTGCTGATTGGTATCGATCGTGATACAGAGGCCTTGGCGATTGCCAGGGAGCGGCTCAGGCGTTTTGGAGGGCGTGTGCTTTTTGTGCATGGCTGTTTTGGTGAGATCCGAAACCACCTTCGCGGACTTGGGATTGAAGGCGTGGATGGGGTGATTGCGGATCTTGGCGTAAGCTCGCTTCAGCTTGAGGATGCCGAGCGAGGCTTTTCTTTTCGTCTGGATGGGCCTCTTGACATGCGAATGGACCGGGGAAGCGGCCTTTCTGCGTTGGAGTGGATTCAGAGGCTCAATGAAGAGGCGTTGAGCGAAGTGCTGTTCAGGTACGGGGAAGAGCCAAAGGCCAGGGCGATTGCTCGGGCGATCAAGAGGGCTCATGCCCAAGGCGCACTGCGCGGAACGCGGGACCTTGCGGAGCTCGTGTGGAAGGTCAAAGGCAGAAGGGGGAGGCGGGATCCAGCCACC
Source organism: Sandaracinaceae bacterium (assembly GCA_025056955.1). GTDB lineage: Bacteria > Myxococcota_A > Polyangia > Polyangiales > Sandaracinaceae > JANWYL01. The sequence goes on from JANWYL010000098.1 coordinate 9,145, forward strand.
CAAGTCTTTCAGGCACTCCGCATCTTGACCAATGATGAGCTTGGGGAGCTTGAGCGCTGGCTTCTGGCTGTTCCAGGGCTTTTAAAGCTCGGTGGAGTGGTGGTCGCAATCGCTTTTCATTCGCTTGAAGACCGTTTGATCAAAAGGGCTTTCAGGAGCGATCCGCGCCTTGAGCCGCTCACGCGCAAGCCCCTTGTGCCAGGGGAGGGAGAGCTCCGAGAAAATCCAAGGGCACGAAGCGCAAGGCTGCGGGCGGCACGGCGGAGCGAAGCGAAGGGGGGAGAGGGTGTTGTTCATCGGGTGGAGGAGAAAAAATGAAGGGGCGTTTTTTTGGGCTTTGGCTGAGCGCGATTGTGGCCTCGGGGCTGACTTTTGTCGCTCACTTGGCCCTTCGCATTGAAGCGATTCGCCTGGGCTACGCAGTCGATCGGGCCCGAAGGGAGCGCGATGCGCTCATCGAACAAATCCGCCTTCTTGAGGTTGAAAAGGCCACGCTTCAGGCGCCTGAGCGCATCGAAGCGATTGCTCGCCTGAGGCTGAAAATGGCGCCGCCAGGGCTTGAGCGCACAATCGCTTGGGGGGCCCCGAAGCCCCGTCATGCGGCTGGGAGGCTCCAATGAGCACGATGCTCCTTTTGCGCAGGCAGGAGGGCCAAAGGGGCGAGCCCGCCCTTCCGGAAATGAAAAAGCTGCGCTTGAGGCTTTTTTTGCTTGCCTTCTTTCTCAAAGCTGGAGCGTTTGGCACCCTCTTTCGTGCCTACGATCTTCAAATTCGCCGGGGGGCAGAGCTTCGCGCAATGGCTGAGCGGCAACACCTGCGAGAACTCGAGCTTGCGCCACGTCGTGGGACGATCTTTGACCGAAACGGCGCTCCTTTGGCCATGAGTGTCGATGCCGAAAGTGTTTACGCCGATCCAAAGGCCCTCTTTGAGGCGGGCTTATCTGTCGAGCAGGTGGCCCAAGAGCTTGCAAGGGTGCTTGGCATTGACCAAAAGCGACTCCTTGAGCGTTTGAAATCTGGGCGCCGATTTGTTTGGGTCGAGCGCCACGTCACCCCCGAAGAGGCCAAAGCGGTCGAGCGCTTGCGTTTGCCAGGTATTGGGATTGTGAACGAGCCAAAGCGCTACTACCCAAACCGTGAGCTTGCAGCCCACGTGCTTGGCTTTGCAAATGTCGATGGCGAAGGCATCGAAGGCCTTGAACTTGCCCTTAACGAACGCCTGAGAGGGACCAGGGTGCGGATTCCGGCCCTTCGCGACAGAATGGGACGCATTGTCTACGCCGAGGGTTCGTTGAGTGGTCAAGGGCTTGTCGGCGACCACGTGCACTTGACGATTGACAAGACCCTCCAGCACATCGCTGAAAGAGAACTCAGCTTGGCCATCCGCACCTTTGAAGCCCAGGCTGGTTCGATCGTCGTGGTCGAGCCTCAGAGCGGTGAGCTTCTGGCCATCGCGAGTTATCCGACTTTCGATCCAAACCGACCCGCTGATTTTCCTCC
>JANWYL010000099.1 GCA_025056955.1 Sandaracinaceae bacterium
AATGGGAGCACTGACCCAGCCCTCAAAAATTACTAATCGGGGCGAAAGGATTTGAACCTTCGACTCCACGGTCCCGAACCGTGTGCGCTACCAGGCTGCGCTACGCCCCGGTGGCCTTGATCTATCGCTTTCCTTATGGAGAGTCAAGGCCCAAGAATTCTTGCCCGAGAGGCCTTTCGAGAACAGCACGCCGCAAGGACTCCGGAATGTGCCCTGTCGATTGAAAAGCACGCATGTGGGCAATTGGCTCGCTCGCAAGAAGGCTCAGAGTTTCGACTTGCTCTTGGGGTACACGAACCAGAGCAGCGTAAGAGCCAACGAAAGAAGGGACCTTTCCATCAGATGGAAGCATTCGAAGGAGCTCAAAAAGGGCATCAAGGCTATTCATTTTCATGTAGGGACATGTGGCACATCCCCCCCCTAGCGAGCAGCCTTCGCTGCTTGGGGCGCCTGGGAGCACTTTCAGCGTGGCTTCTTGTTTGGTATCGCCGCGATGAATCGCTTCTTTTGCGACAGGAAAAAGGATCTCACAGCTGAGATCGGCATCTGGATGAGCGCGAAGGAGCTTTCGTACAGCACCCACAATCGAAGCCGTCATGCCAGATTCTGTGGCAAGAACAAAGGAGAGCACTCCCTTTTGCTGGGCAGTAATCGCAGAGTGTACCGTGCGAGTGATGAAAGCCAAAATATCGCTTGTCGAACCAACCACCCCGCGGCCTTCGTGCTGTCGTTCCAGAGCAAGCTCAAACATCTCCCCAGGCACTTCAAGATGGGCAGCGATCAGCGCATGATTGCACTCCTTGCGGATGTATTCGGCAATGCGCGAGTCGAATTGGTGATGGACAATGCAATGCCCACCGGGAAAAACGTGAAAGCGCTCGAGTGCGTTTGCAAGTGTCTTTGCGTTGTGAGCGGGGTGAATCCGCTGCACTGCTTCATCGCCAAGCTCGATCAAATGGCGAAACAACGAAGCGATGTTGCGGCCCATGTAGGTATCTGGGCCGAAAAACACTTCGACTCCCGGAATCTCTGCAAAAGCCGCAAGCACTGTTCTGACCACATTTGAGCTTGTCACCGTGATCGTCGGCAGGCGCCTTTGCGCCTCTGCTTTTGTGCGCAAGCTGGTATTGACATATATCACGTGAAGCGAACGCGGCCGGCGTGCGGCTTTCTCAAGAAAAGCGAGGTAGCTTGGGCCCTCTGCCGCCTCTGCCAGAGAGCAACCAATCGGATCCGCACGCACCCGATACACGGGAATGTGGCCGTAGCCAGCCCGAAGCAAAGTGAGACGCACGCTTTCGCTCATAAAGTCCACCCCCAACACCACAACCCCTTGGGCAGGCGGGTGGCCCAGTGAACCATCGACCATGGCAAGGGCCTTTTCGGCCATGGACAGCGAATCGGCAATGTGCACAAAGGGCCAGTTGAGAGCCATAAGAACGCCCTGGAGCTCGGGGTCCATGTAATAGTGGGCCACCACCCCAAAGCCTTTGAGCCGGAGCAAACCTTCGAGCTCACGAACAGTGGCAGAATCGGGGGTGAGGTAGGCGGCTTGGGCTTCAGCAAAGCTCCCTTGGGCCTCTATTCCGTTTCGAGAAATCCGAATGGAGGGAAGAGGTGTCGAAAAGGCCATGTGCTTAAAGAGTGCTCCGCGGTCGACAATTTGCCAAGTGAATTCACATGAGGGGGCCTTCATGGCTTGGAACAGGGCTTCCGCCAAAAGGTGTCAGGCACCAATTGATATGGCATGACCGCTCTCGCCCAATCTCGAGCAAGAGGAAGCCTCTTTCCCCCAATTGAGCTCGAATCCAGCCATGGTAAACAACGCCTCGTCTTTGCTCCAGGGCGCGTCACTTTGGCCTTTTACGAAGGCAAAGAAGCCATCTCGACCAATTTGAATTTCAAAGAGAAAGTGAGGCTATTTGGGTTAGCTCACGCGCCCCTTTTGGATTTTTTGGCAATCGGGGATGTTTCGAAATTTAATTTTGAGCCTGCGCGTCGTGCTGTTCGGGCTTTTGTTTCCCATTTTGCCAGCAGCCGAAAAATCGAATTGGTTTTAGATTGGGAAGGCGCTTTGCGAAAGCCTCCCTATGGCCTTCAACCAGGCCATTCCCACATTGTCCTCGTCGATCACCTAGGCCACCTTATTGCCCACCACATTGGAAATTTGAGCGAAGGAGAAGGTGAAGCCATTTTTGCCCAGATCAATCGTGCGCTTCACCTTGCCTCCCCCCGCGGAGAAGCGCTTCAAATTCACCTGAAGCCATGAGCCTCTCGAGATCTTCAGCTCCACCAATCAAGATGCCCTTGACAAAAACCATGGGAAAGGTGGGCCATCCGGTCCACATCTTGAGGGCATTCCGCCTCCGCCACTTGCTCAAATAGCTCCCTTCCTCAATGTACTCATAGGGAATCCCCTTGGCTTCAAGAATGCGGCGCGCACGTCTGCAAAATGGGTTTTGGGCCATCCCTAGCACCACGACGTCGTATTGGTTGATGGCTTTTATGGCCCGCTCGACGAGGTCGCGGTGGTTGTTGCGGATCACAGCCCTCACAGAAGGGTGAACGCGAGATTCATCGAGAACAAAGCGAAATGGCGCTTCTGCCATGCTCCTTTCTCCAGCTTGGCCAGAGCGAACTAAAGCGCAAGTTCACCCTTGCTCAATGGCCCTTTGCAAATTTTTCCATGAAATCCGCCAGGGCTTCCGCCGACTCTTTCCGCAATGCGGCATATAGGGAAGCGCGGATTCCCCCTACCGAGCGATGGCCTTTGAGTCCAATGAAGCCCCGCTCTTTGGCTTGACTCAAAAAGCGCTTTTCAAGTTCTTCAGTGGGCAGCCGAAACACGATATTCACCCTTGAGCGGCTTTCTTTCTCGACGGGCGCTCGATAAAAGTCTGGGAAGGAGTCGATGACATCGTAAATCATGCGAGCCTTTTCCTCGCTCTCCTTTTCGATGGCAGAAAGCCCACCCCATGCAAGCAGCTCCTGGACAGTGTTCCGCACCATGTAGATCGCGAATACCGGGGGAGTGTTGAGCAAAGACTCGCTTTCAGCATAAGCACGGTACTGAAAGATTTGGGGTATATCGCTTCGCCCTTCTCTCATCCAATCCTTTCGGGCAATCACCACAGTAACCCCTGCAGGCCCGAGGTTCTTCTGAGCCCCAGCATAAACCAAGCCAAATCGTTTCCAGTCCATGGACCGCGTGCCGATGTCACTGCTCGCATCGGCCACAAGCGGTGCGTTGGTCTCGGGCAACCAATGCCATTGGGTACCGAAAATCGTGTTGTTGGTCGTGATGTGCACGTAGGCGGCATTGGGATCGAGTACAAGTTCCTCATTGCGGGGAATGCGGTTAAAGCGGCCATCGACTTCTGTGCTCCCTGCCTTGCGCACAGAGGCCCCAATCAGGGCCGAAACACGTTGGGCTTCTTCGTAAGCCTGTTTGGCCCATGCTCCCGTAATCACGTAGTCAGCGCTCTGGCCCGGCTTCAACATGTTGAGCGGCACAAACGCAAACTGCATTCGCCCGCCGCCCTGCATGAAAATGATTTCGTGTGTTTCGGGTACCTGGAGGTAACTCCGAAGCAAGGCAATGGCTTCGCGGTGGATGGCTTCGTAGGTGCGCTCGCGGTGGCTGTGTTCCAGAATCGAAATGCCCGTGCCTTCAATATCGAGCATTTCGCGTTGGGCGCGTTCTTTGGCCGCAAGTGGCAACGCAGAAGGACCTGGGTTGAAGTTGTGAATGCGCATGAATTCACTTCTACGTGCAAAAAGCCCACCGCTCAATCAAGGAACTTCAAAGACGAGCATCGCATGCCTTCAAGGCAGGTAACGGATCACACCCCACCCTTTGAGTTCCTCGGGGCGACAGGTCAAAAGCAGGACTTGATGCCGAGTGGCTGCATCACAAATGAGCGTTTTGAAATGGCTTACTCTTAGAAGATCAGAGTTGGCAAAAACATCGTCGAAAATGAGAAGGGTTGGGTACCCTGCCTCTCGCAAGACATCGGCATAAGCCAAACGCACAAGAAGCCCGAGTTGATCTTGGGTACCGCGGCTCAGCTGCCAAAACCCCAAACGAATCGAGTCCCGCTCAAGTTGCTCAGGAAAAAGCAATTGGTGATGAATCCGGGCATTTGGAAAGAGGGCAGGGAGGTAGTGGTGCTCAAGACGTCTCATGACTGGCTCAGCCCAGCGCTCTCGGTGCTCTTTTTGAACCGCCTCGAATGCATCGACCAAATGCTTGAGTGCCTCGACCCGTTCTTTGATTGCAGTACACTGCAATTGAGCCCTTTCGAAGTTGGCCTGCGCTTCTTCTAACTCACGCTCAAGCCCGCTTGCGCTTTGCGCTTCGAGCGTGCCGTTGAGTTGAGCGATCTCCAAAGAAAGGTTGGAAATTTCACGTTGACATTTGTCAAGCTTTTCACTGCTGGCTTTCCACAGAACGCGCAAGGACTCAAGCCTTTCGCGCTCCGCATTGATCGAAGCGCTTCTGCGCTCAAGCTCCGCAAGGCGCAAACGCAAGCTTTCAATCGATACTCGAAGAAATGCTGGCGTTTTCCCCGCCCTGGCATGCTCTTCGAGCAAGCGCTGGCCATGGGCAATTGACTCTTCGAGGCTGTAAAGACGCGCTTGGAGTTGGGCGATCTCTTCACTGAGCTTTCGCTCTTCCGCCTCAAGCAAACGCACCCTCCCTTCCGCCTCATTCCTGGCGTTCTCTGCCGCAAGCGCCTCCTCAGGCCCAACTTCCTCGCAAAAAGAGGGGTCTTCTTCCTTTTCTTTGAGCTCTGCATCGATTGCGGAAAGGCGCGCAAGCTCCTGGGTCTTTTCTTTCTCAAGCACATCCATGCCCTGAGGAGCCAAGCCCCTGAGCTCCCCTTCAAGCTGTTTGAGCTCGTTTTCTAGGCGCTTCTTTCGTTCAAACTCCTCGAGCGCCTCTTCCACACTTGAAAGCGAATGGATCGATAAAACCCGGTCTCGCTCTTGTTCAAGCTTAAGTTTTTCGCTTTGAAGTTCGTCGATTTGAGCCCCAAGTTCAAACACAAAACGCCCAATTCCTGGAATCACCAAGGTGAAAGACTTTTGGACATGAATCGTCCCTTTGCCATTAAGCTTTTTCCCTTCAAATTCAACGCTGGCGTTTTCTTCAATCTCAAAATGCAATCTTGCAGAAAGGGCATTGATCTTCAAATCAAGCTCAAAAAGGCGCGATTTCAGGCTTTTGAGCAATTCAATGGATTCGTTTCCGATACGGATCTTTGCACGCTCCTCCTGAAGCGATTCCAAAGCCGTTTTGAGCTCCCGCAGCCGTCGTATCTTTTCGTCGATTCGCTCAATTCGTGCAAGCCGCTCGGCCCTTTGATCAAGGAGTTCTTTTTTACGCAATACCGCCTTGACCCTTTGCTCCTTCTCTTTTGCCTCTTGGGCTTGCTCTTTGGCCCTAAGAAGCTCAGCCGCTAGAGACCGCCGCTTTTCCTGAGCAGCAATCAATTTGTCTCGTAATTTTTGAGATTCTTTGATATCCTCGTCTCGCTTTTTCTCCACTCCTTCAATTGTTTGAAGAAGCGACTGAGCTTGCACGATTTCTTGCTCAACTGCTTTGCGTTCTTTTTCGGCGCTTTTTAGATCTTCAAAACGAAATTCCGATTCCTTAAGCTGCTTTTCGATATCCTCATGTCGAGATTTAAGTGCTGAAAATTCCGTTACGCGATCATCCTTTTTCTTTTTTAAGAGATCGAGCTTTTTAATCGATCCGTGGTACGCATCCACTCTCTCCTTCAACAAGCTTAATTGGGCCTCTCGCTTTTCAAGTTGTTCTATTGCTTCCTTGTAAAGCCCTTTTGGGTCCCTGCGTACAGGGGTAACCAGTGAATAAAGCTCTTCGCATATATCTTTGTAAATTCTTCGCCCAATCTCTCCACCAAGCGATTGGAAGTGCGTGCTGATCACTTCTTCAAGCGAAGAAGCTGCGTTATCAAGTGCATCCTTCAGTTCATGGGCCATGCCTTGTGTAACCCAAAGCAAGCCAGGAATACCGTTTAATTGCTTTTTGTTACTTTGCTGAAGGCGCCATATTTTGGAGAGTTCAGCCTCTGCAAGATCTCCTCTAAGCAGCCGGCCGCCTTCTTTAAGAATGCATGTCTTATTCCTCAAAAAGCGTTTAAACAACTCATATTTTTTTCCGCCCCAGTAAAAAACAAGCTCGATTTCTGGCGAATCAGATGATGAAGAAGCTGAAAGCAGATCTTGAACCCGGCTTGTGGTCGAGGCTTCAAAGAAAGCCGCCTGAATGGCTCTTGCAATTGTGCTTTTTCCCGCTTCGTTTGGCCCAGCGATGATGTTAAGGCCTTCACCAAACTCAAGGCGCAGCTCGTTGGCAAATTTCCGAACGTGGCGCAAGCACAAACTTTCAAGGCGCATTGAGCCCTCCCTCTTTGGCTTCAAGGCGAGCCAAACGCTCAAAAAGCAAGCGAAGTGCCCGCTCACTCACAGCGCTTGGGGAGGCTTGGAGGTAGCGAACCACTCCAGCCAAATACCCATCTTGCAGAAGGCTCTGAAAATCAGCTCGCCCAGTCGAAAAACGCAATTGCTTATCGTCCACCTGCAGCCCAGTGACACTGGCCCTCAAATCGCTAAGCACTCCCTCAAGCTCTCGTTTTAAACCGAAGTCCGCAGCGCCACGAAGGCAGAGCTCAAGCACTTGGTTTCTTTTCGCACGGCCAGCGAGTTCTTTAAGCGCTTGAAGATCGCTTTCAGTGTGAAGCTCAAATGTGAACGACAACCACTCGTGCCTGGAAACCCGGTGTGGCTGCACCCTTGGCAACTCCCCTGGTCCAAGCACTTCAACTTCAAGCACAAAACCAGCCCGATCACCAAGCCCAAAGCGGTCAGGCTCAGGCGTGCCACTGTACCAAGTCCGCTCGTTCACCTGGATGAGCCTATGCCAATCTCCGAGGGCAAGGTAGTCAAGCTTGGCCAACTGAGCACAATCGACAGAAATTGGGTTATTGATTTCTGCCCCTTGAGGCAAAACCTCTCGAATCGAACCATGCGCGAGCCCAATACGAACACAATCTCGCGCCGTCACAGCATCGCGCATCCATACCGTCACATCCTCTTGGATGCGCTTCTGAGTGAGCGGGGCAGGCAAAACCACCATTCCATCACCAAGCTCGATCGGAGTGGGTGTGAGGGCAAGCACCACGTTGGACGGTACCATTTCCCTTTTGGAAGCTTGCTGCCATGCACCAAATGGGAGGGCAGGATCGTGGTTGCCAGGCAAAAGCACCCACTTGATTGAGGAGTCACCAATGATTTTGAAAAGCTTGGCCATCACTTCGTAGGGTGGGTCGGAGTGCTCAAATACATCCCCCGCCACCAAAACCGCATCAACCTTGCGCTCAGAAGCAAGCTCAACAATCCGCTCAACTGCATCCCACCTTGCTTTTTCGAGAATCACTGCAAGGTCCTTGTCAAAGGAAGCATAGGTGCGACCCAGTTGCCAATCTGAGGTATGCAACCACCGAGGCATTTGTCCTTCACCTACAAGTCCCTATGAAGGAAGCTTTTCTGGCAAGCCTGCGCGCATGCGAGACCCAAACTTTTGCCTAGAAGGGGTTCTCCGGTATTTCGCTTCTTCTCTCCTCTTTTTCCTCCCTTTGTGGTGCTTTCTTCTCCTCTGAAGCAGCCAGACCTTCTTCGCGCCGCGCAGACCCTTCTTCAGCGCGCTGCTCTTGTTGCTTAGGCGCTTCTTCAACGCGGGTGGCTCCCTCTTGCTGGGTTGCGCCAGCTGCTCCCTCTCCGCGGGCAGGCCGACGACCTCGAGAGGCGGCAGCGACCGGAGACTGAGCCACAGCAGGCGCAGAAGGGAGAGGCTTGAGGGCAATCTCAAGTCGCGCAACCATCGCATCTCCCTCTTCGCGGAATTCCGAAGGTTCTACGCTCAGTTCAGCAGGTTCATGACCAGGCAAGCTTGCACTGATCCGCAAGGGAGCAGTGGGACGAGGAAGGGTTACCGAAGCTGGCGCCTTGAGCTGGCGGTTGCCCACCCGCACAAGCGCCCGATCCGGCACACTTCGCACCTCCAAGCGATACGGCAAAGCTTCGAGAGTCAGGCGAAGGGGTCGCATTGGTGCCTTCACCTGAATGGTGCTCGCTGCAACCCGATGGCCTGGAAGAAAAGCTTCAATCTTGACCTCACCACCCTCAGGAAGCTGAACCTCGAGGGGGGCATTGCCACGAGTGACACCATCGACCCGAACCTCCGCGCCAACCGGCATTGTCTCAATCCGAAGGCTCGCCATGCGGGCTGAAGCCGGATGCGGTGGTAGTCCCGAAGCAGAAGGCGCGGAAGCCTCCCCTGTTTCAGAAGGTGCCAATGCTTCTGCGCTGGGCTCAGCAGCAGGGGTTGCTTCCCCGCTTGCTTCAGGAGGACTCGGTGTTTCTTGCCCCTGAGGTGCACCCACAGCAGAGGGTGTTTGGGAGGGTGTTTGCTCCGATGGCCTTGCCTGAGCTTGGGTGGATTCGCTTTGAGAGCTTCCAGAACCCCTTGAAGGAGGAGATGAAGGCTTTGCCCCAAACAAGAAATACGCCCCGCCAGCCAAAGCCACAACCAAAATCACCACAATTGGTATCGCACTCGTCTGAGGCTCCTTAGCAAGGGGAGCGCCGACCCCTTCTCGCCCTTCGCGCAAAGGCCTTTCACGGAGTTCCTGAGGCTTTGACGAAGCTTGCGAAACAGGTTGGGCACCGCGCTCCGCACGCTCCTTCGCCTCACGCTCCGCACGCTCCTTCGCCTCACGCTCTTTCGCCTCAGCCTCCTCACGGGCGCGACGCGCGGCTTCCTCTCGCTCGCGTTCTATCGCTTCTGTTTTCTGGCGGGCCACCTCGGCTTGGGCCTCAGCTTCTTTGGACACGACGTCACTTGCTCCGCCCTCAAGCAAAGCAGCTGCTAAAAATTCGCTCGCTTGCCGCACCTGGGTGCGCTCTTCTGGGGGCGGAAGTTCTCCCACTGAAGTTGGGAAAAACTGCATGGTCGGCGTTTGGCTGCGGACCTGCTTGGCCCTGGTTGATTCAACCACCTCCTCTTCACCCTCTCCCTCAGCCCCTTCTCCTCCCCCTGCTTCATACATCCCCTCCTGCTCTCCCCTCTGAGCCACAATTTGCTCAACCAGCTTGCGGCTTTCGGGATCCATCTTGATGAACTTGATTCCCATTCCAGCAGGTCGATCCTCCGAAGTTGCCTCTGAGGGATCCCTTTTCCAAACCACTCGGCCAACGCCTTGAATCAACTTGCTCTCGTCCTTGAGTTGAAGCTCAAACTTGAGCAATGTCCCGACAGGCATGGGCTGCTTGGACTTGATGAAAATCCCACCTAAACTGATGTCGCGGCTGTACTGCTCGACAAACTCCTCAAGGGTAGCGCTTTTGTATTTCACCTTGAGTGAAACCGGAGCGCGCTTGTCCTTGCGCGTGTCTTGCATTGTTCTTCTCCTGCGCTTGAAAAAGCGAGTGGCACATGCTTACCTTACCATAAGCACTTGGTGCAATGCCACTACCTCGCACACCTTCTGGTCAAGCAAAAACAGGCCTCACGACCAACACCCAACCAAAAGCGCATTTGATGATGATGTGTCGATTTGAAGGCTGGCCCTGGCCTCAAGCATGAACTCAGGTATTGGTTCGATGGTTACACCCTCCTCACCGTCTTTAGCAAAGGAAAAAACCGATCGGCTTGCGCAAGGGGGCTCACTCCCACCCCCTGTTCAGGAAGCGCTTCGAGCAGGAAGGGCCAAGCTGCTCATGCATCTCGGGAAAGAAGCAATCCTCATTGCCAGTGGGCTTGGAATTGGGCTAAGCGCTTGCTCGGTTTTCATTTTGGCCCCCCTTCTGCAGGTGGGATCGCTTTCCCTTTTGCTCACCGCTTTCGCAAGTGCCTTGGCTTGTGGCACAGGGTGGCTGTGGCTTAAAAAGCCAAGCTGGCTGGAGTGTGCCCAAATTTTGGACCGCGCGCTTGGGGCCAAAGATCGCCTGACCAGCGCCCTTTTGTTTGCCGCACTGCCCACACCAAAGCCGATCCACAAGTTGCAGCTCGAAGAAGCGGCTGAGTTTTTCAAACAGCGAACCCCCCTCCCTCCCCTGCCCCTTCCCCGCTCAAAGGGAATGATTTGGCTCAGTGCTGGGTTGATCACGGGAGCCATGGCGTGGCTGGTCCACTTTTTCATAAAGCCACAAGCAGGCGCTTTTTCTGCTGTTGAAAGCAACTCCTTTGGCCAAATCGAAAAAAGCCCTGAAAAGCTGGCCCAAAATCTCGAGGAGTTGGAAAAGTGGATCTCGCAAGAACGAGAGCGTCTGGAGAGAGAGCGTAGAACAGCCCTTGAAAAAGCCCGCCAAGCAATCGAAGAAGCACTGGGCCCAAAATCCTCAGACCAGGTACCTCGCCTTGCGGAACGATGGAAAAGCGAAGCGCAAGAGCGCCTTGAAAGCGCAAGCACAGAAGCCCCTCAATCAGAAGCTCCTCCAACCCATCTCCAAAGCAAAGCCAATGGAGTGGCCCTCCAGGCAGCCCAGGAAAAAGAGGC
>JANWYL010000009.1 GCA_025056955.1 Sandaracinaceae bacterium
CCTCACGGCGAAACCGTGCTTCTCGCCGGGGGAGGCCTGGGAAATGCCGTTCTGCTTTCGATTGGCCGGGCTTTGCGCAAAGCAGAGTGTAAGGTCATCTATTTTGCCGGCTATAAAAGGCCCGAGCAGGTCTTCCGTCGCGATAAAATTGAAGCCGCTGCCGATCAGGTGATTTGGGCTTCAGACATCGGCCCGCCCATCGAAGCTCGCCGCCCCATGGATCGCGCTTTTGTCGGGAACATTGTCCAAGCCATGTTGGCCTATGCCCAAGGCAAGCTTGGGCCTATGATCGCCGACTTGCGCGAAGTCAAGCGCATCATTGCAATCGGGAGCGACCGCATGATGGCCGCTGTGGCCAAGGCCCGCCACACCGTCCTTCGACCCTACCTCAACCCCGATCACGTGGCGATTGGCAGCATCAACTCCCCCATGCAATGCATGATGAAAGAAGTGTGTGCCCAGTGCCTTCAGCGCCACATCTCAACAGATCAACAAGAAGAAACTTTTGTGTTTTCATGTTTCAACCAAGACCAGCCTCTTGATGCCGTGGATTGGGACCATCTCCACGCGCGCCTTCGTCAAAACTCGGTACAGGAAAAACTCGCACATGCTTGGATCGATGCGTTTTTTCCTGAAAACAAATAACTGTTTTAGGCTTACCCAAATCAATTAATTAATTGTTAGCGCGCTTCCACTAAAACCAAATAAGCAAATGCCGTGACCGTGATCCATTGAAAGGCACGAAAAGGCCACCCCAGTCTTTTGGCGAAGTGCCAAATAAATCCTAAACCAATGGAAAAGGTCAAAAGCAAAAGGAAAATTCCCATGGCCTCAAAAAAAGAGAAAGAGCGCCCCCAATATTGGCTTATGCCATGAAAGAGGACGCAGCCATGAAGAACAACCAAGTGGCCCACGTAAATAACCAGCGATTCTTCACTTCCTCGCCGGACAACATGCAGCAAAAAATCAAGAAATCGGTGAACATTTAAATTCTTTTCAGCAAAGTTAATCGAATAACGAATCCAATTCTCCACAAAGCACCAAGCAGAAAGAAGAAAAATCACATTTGCAAGTCGAAACAGCGAATAATAAGGGTCAGTTTTCCAAAAATCGTGAGCCCCAAATGGCTGAAAGCCAGTGCGGTTGATTGCAATTGGCATCACAAAGAGGGCAAGGGCTCCATAGAGCAAAGGCCATGCGAGATGCTTTGAAGGCTCTTTGAAGTGGCGGCTCATGTAGGCCACAAGCACCCCCCCATGGGTGAAAGCAGCCCAAGGCACAAGGGGGAAGGGTGATCCTGTCTTGGCGTTGAGGTAGGCAGCAAGGGGAAGCGGCAAGATTTTGCTTGGCTCCCAACGCCACACCCATGGTGCTCCAAACAGGGTGATGCCAAAGAGGACTCCTACTACCCACGCAAAGCGCTTAGGAGTCCTTAACACAAAAACGAGGAGCTGAAGCAAGCCCAAACTCACAGCAATGTGCTGGAGCACATCCACCTGCAACCAGGCGAGCACACTCTCCTTGTCCAAAGCGAGGAGCTTCGAAAGCCCTCGGGCTGGAATGTGGAGAGCGTAGCCGATCGCAAGGAGCCACCCGTAGCGCCCCCACCGCTTGCGCAGGGCAGGCCCCCACTTGAGGTGGGAGAACCACGATCGAAACGTGGTGTGCCCAAAAGCAAGGCCTGAGGCAAAAAGAAAAATGGGAGCCGTGTAGCCGTGAACAAAATCGTGGTGACGCAGCCAACGCATGCCATCGTAAGCGCTTGAAAGCAAAGCGCGAAAAACATGACCCTGCACCATGAGCACGATTGCGCTGAAACGAAGAAGGTCGAGGGCAAGCCAGCGCTCCGACATAGGCGCATCGCTTCGATCTCGCCCAATCGGTAAACTGGGCGAAGTGACCCAATCCAGACCTTTTTCTTTAAGCCAGCGCCGCACTCTTGCGGCAGAGCCTGCCTTCTAGAAAAGGATGGTCAAGCAAAAAGCACTTCCCCGTGGCCAGCTCCTGGCCTTCACCCCAGCTGGTTTTTCTTCGCCTCACCACTTGCGGCCGCTGCCTTTTCGCCCCTCTTGCCGCCACCCTTCCCTTTCACGCCCATCAAAACTCCGCTGCCCTCGCCGACCGTTTTTCTCAAAAAAGGCACCCACTCCTCGCTCGCGCGGCTCCGCTTGATTGACGCGCAAAACGCGCCCGTCAAGCAATGAACGATCAAGCCCCAAAGCCCGCTTTGCATCCTCTGGGCTTGCCATTGTGACAAAACCAAAGCCACGCGAGCGCCCTGTCAACCTATCGAGCACGATCACGGCCTCGATCACTCTCCCCATCGACTCAAAATGCTTTTTCAGCCCTTCTTCGGTCGTGTGGAAGGCGATGTTTCCAACGTAGAGCTTCGTTTCCATCGATTGCTACTCCTCACGGGCTTTGAGAAAGCCCACCGCGACCGCGCCCGTGAATCGCTCGCGATGGGAATGTTTGCCTCCTCAACAGAGGCCATTCACGACGCGGTCCAACGAGAGCCAGCCCAGAGGGATGGATCGATGACGGACGTGAACTGATTTTAAATTAAACGCAATCACACCCAAAGGCAAGACCCCCCTTTGCTTTTTTGGGAAAACACAAAACTTGCTCTACGATGTAAAGCATGCGCGCAAGCATCCAGGTCTGTGGCTGTTTCCCTACAGGTCAATACTATCCTGGGATTGCAGACCGAATCGCCAACGCCGCCAAGGAGGTGGAAGGCCTGGCTCCGGGCTTTGACGGAAAAACCAATTGGGTAGAAGCGCCCCTTGTGGTCATTGACTTCGAAACAACCGGAAGGGATCCAACGCAAGACCGCATCATTGAAATCGGTATCGCTCTTTTCGAAGGCGCAACCCTTTGCGAAGCACCACGGGCATGGCTTGTCAACCCCGGCATTCCCATCTCACCTGAATCCACAAAAATCACTGGCATTGACGACTCGATGGTTCGAGATGCACCAAACTTTGCACAGCTCTTTCCTGAAATCGTTCATTTTTTGCGGAAGCGCATCCCCGTCGCTTACAATTACACTTTTGACCGCAGTTTCTTGCTGGCTGAAACCAGTCGGTGGAAGCTTCCTGCCGAAGCCGATGTTCCTGCCTTAGATCCACGCTGCGTATGGATTGACCCCCTCGTGTGGGCACGTATGCTGCAGCCAGAAGCGCCAAACCACCAGCTGAGCGAGGTGTGCAACCGTTTCGGCATCTCAATCCAAAAAGCCCATCGCGCCAATCACGATGCCGAAGCGACAGGGCGCCTTCTTTTGGCAATGACCCGAGATCTTCCACAATACTATGGCGAGCTCATCCGGCTGCAAAAGCGCTATGCCAGCGCTCAGGATCTCGCAGCCCTCCAACGGCTGGACGCCAAGCGCAAAGGTCAGACCTGATTGCCAAAGAGCGCCGGGAGCTCTGCGTTGCCTCCAGAAAGCACCACTGCAATCCGACGCAAAGAGGGATCGAGTGCCTTGTGGCCCCACCCAAGTGCTGCGGCCACAGCCACGCCCGCGCTTGGTTCAATCACAAGCTTCATCCTTTCGATCACCAAGCGGGTGGCATTGAGGATGGCCTCTTCAGAAATGAGGATGATTTCATCGATAAGATCGCGCACAAGAGGAAAGGTCCACTGGCCCAAAGGAGCCCGAAGGCCATCGGCAATGCTTCGAGGTGCCTTTTGGGGCACAGGCCTTCCGAGCTGCTTTGCCTCGAAAGCATCACAGGCCAGTTCTGGCTCCGCCGCAATGATGCGCAGGCCTGCTCCGAGGCCGTGGCAGGCAAGCGCCACTCCCCCCGCAAGCCCACCTCCCCCTATTGGAAGGATCACGGCATCGAGATCGGGCACTTCCTCGATCAATTCGAGCGCAACTGTGCCCTGCCCTGCAATCACAGCTGGCTGATCGTAAGGGTGAATCATGAGCGCGCCAGTCTTTTGGGCCAAAGCAAATGCCGTGGCCTCACGGCTTTCCTGAGTGGGCTCGCAATCGATCACTTGGGCTCCAAGCTCGGCCACAGCCCGCCTTTTGGTGGGCGCTGCGTCGCGTGGCATCACAACGTAAGCCTGAATCCCCCGCAAGCGCGCCGCATAGGCCAAGGCCTGGGCATGGTTGCCAGAGCTGTGGGTGAGCACCCCGCGCCTTGCCTCCTCTTCAGCAAGCGAAAGCACTGCATTGACCGCTCCGCGTGCCTTGAATGCTCCGCATTTCTGGAAGTTCTCACCCTTGAAAAAGAGCATGCGTTCCACACCATCTCTAGAAGCCAACCGATCAAGGGTGCGAGAACGAAAAACGGGCGTCCTGTGGGTGAAGGGCTGAATGCGCCTTTGCGCTTCTCGAATGGTGTCAATCGAAATGGGGGGCCAATCCGAAGGAGGATGCTGAAAGAAGCCCTTTCTCATCACACCCAACGCGGCATAGACGAGCGCAGCCCAAAGGACAAGCGAAAATGCCCTCTGGCCAAAAACTCAGGCACACTCAACCCATGCCCCCATCGCCTGAGGAACTCCGTCAGCATTATTCCTGGTTTCTTCGCAAAGGGCGAATCCTTCTCACTGGTCACTCCCATCAGGCTTGGCCCGATGTCGCACGAGAAGCCCAACTTGAAGCCTTTGACGATGCCGCCCTATGGGTAGACGACAAGTGGGAGCGTGCCTTTCAAGCAGGAGAAGACGTGCGAAAGGCCGTGGCCACTCGAATTGGCTGTTCGCCAAAAGAGATCGTCCTGGGTGCAAACACCCATGAGCTCGTCATGCGTTTTCTCTCAGCCTTGCCTTTGCGAAAAAGGCCCCGTTTGATCACAACCCAAGGGGAATTTCACAGCATCCGAAGGCAACTTGCCCGGCTGGCCGAGGAAGGCCTCGAAATCGTGTGGATCCAAACACACCCTGTCGAAAGCCTCGCAGAGCGACTCGTTCGGGCCATCGATGATCGCACGAGTGCCATCCTCGTTTCAGCAGTGCTCTACGAAAGCGCTCATCTCGTTCCAAACCTCGGTGAGCTCGTTTCCCTTGCCAATCGCCATGGTGTAGAGGTGTTGATCGACGCATACCATGCCTTTCAGGCATTACCCTTTTGCGTAAAGGACTGGGGAGAGCGGGCCTTTATCACCGGGGGTGGGTACAAATACGCCCAGTGGGGAGAAGGTAATTGTTTTCTGCGCGTCCCATCTGATTTTGACGGAAAACCCTTTTTCACCGGTTGGTTTGCTGAGTTTTTCACCCCGGATCACCAACCCACCATTTCACATGTCACCTACCCTTCTGATCCTGCATACCGCTTTGCTGGAAGCACCTATGACCCAACCAGCCACTATCGGGCCCGTGCGGTGGCCCGTTTTTTTGACGCACAAGGGCTGACTCCTCAGGTGCTTCGGGAAATCTACATGCGCCAAACAGAGTTGATCTTTGAAAGGTTAGGAGGGTATTTCGAGTTGTTCACCCCCCGCACACCTCTTCGAGGTGCTTTTGTTGCCCTCCGAGTTGATGCGCCATCGATGTGGGTGAATGCGTTGAGGCAGCGTGGGATATATGTCGATGCGAGGGGTTCTTTCCTTCGAATCGGCCCAGCACCCTACATCACAGATGCGGAAATCGAAGAAGCAACAGCTGCCATGATCGAACTCAAAACCAAGCATGGCTACACTTGAGCATGCTTGCCAAGGCATCGCCCCAATTTCCGGTCATTCTCTGTCAAAGCTTGAATACCTTCCTCAACTGCTGTTACCCTAAACTTACCCCTTTCTGATTTGAGGCATGGTCACGCTTCAGCCAAGAGTCTTTGGGAAATACCAGCTCATTGAACCCATTGCCAGGGGCAATGTCGCCGAGGTTTTTAAGGCAAAATCTCACGGCGTTGAGGGATTCGAAAAGATTTTGGTCATCAAAAGAATCCTTCCTGAAATCAGCACAAATTCTGCTTTCATCAACGCTTTTATCGAAGAAGCAAAAAGGGCTGTTTCGCTATCTCACGCAAACATCGTGCAAGTGTTTGACCTCGGAAAAGTCGACAACACCTATTTTGTGGCAATGGAGTGGGTGGCTGGCCATGATCTTGGCACCCTGCTTCAGCTTGGGAAGGAGAGCGGAACCCCTCTTAGCAAAGAGCTTGCGGTTTTTATCGTGAGCGAACTCGCAAAAGCCCTTGACTACGCCCATCGCCGCAAGGGCCCAAACATGCGGCCTCTTCGGGTCGTACATGGCGAAGTGTCGCCAAGCAATGTGCTCATCAGCTACGAGGGGGAAGTGAAGCTCAGCGATTTTGGCATCATGAATGCCTGCCTTGCAGCCAACCACAAGCACATTGAACCCATCCTCGAGAGAAAGTGCGGCTACATGAGCCCCGAGCAGCTCAAGGGCCTCCCCATCGATGCCCGCACAGACATTTATGCCCTTGGCGTGGTGCTCTACGAAGCGCTGGCAGGCCGTCATCCCTTCGAGGCCCCCTCCCTTCAAGCGAAGCTCAAGCGCATCCAAGAAGGTGCGTACACCCCCATCGCCCAAATCGCCCACGACATTCCCGAGGAGCTTGGACAAATCGTCGAAAAGGCCATGCGTGTGGCACCAGCAGAGCGGTACCAAAGCGCCGCCGAGCTCTACGAGTCCCTCGTGCAGTTCCTCTATGCTGCAGGGCGGCGGGTTGGAAGCCACGATCTCGCTCGCTATGTCGCTCAGCTTCGCGAAGCAAAAGCTGCCCTGGAAGAGCGAGAAGGAGAAGAGCTCGTGGCCACCCTCGAAGGAGCCACAGAAGAAATTGTAAGCAGCCGGAAAAGGGTGGCATTGCCTTCGGCCAAAGAAATTGCCACTCCCTTGCCCAGCGAATTTCGTGAAGTTCCAGTGCTCTTGCTTTCAGCTCCTGGAATTGCGAAGTGGCTGCTTCGCCCCGAAATTCAAGGCCTCCTTGGCCGGTGGGGGGGTCAAGTGATACCGGCCCGCGTTCCCCCCCTTGACCCCTCCCAAGAAGTCGCAATTGCTTTTGGCCTCAAAGAAACAGAGGGCAAAGAAATCGAACACGCCATTCGCTGCGCCATTCGCCTGCTTGACCATGCCCGCAAGCAAAGCGAATTTCCCCTCCCATCAATCGGGATCGATGTGGGCCAACTCCTTTTTGATCCAAGGGGGCAGCTCCAATTCGACGCACACCTCGATGCCCTCCTGCGTCAAGTCCAAGCCTTGGGAAAATCGGCGCAAAAGGGCCAGATTCTTGTAAGCCAAGGCGTAAAATCGGCTGCTGAGGCAAGCTTCGTATTGCTTCCGGTGAGTACTGGTTTGCAAGCCTTCGTGGTCGACTCAGAATTGAATCCCTTTGATGTTTTAGGCAAATTCATCGGGCGCCGCGAGGAACTCCGGCGAATTGGCGAAGTCTTTGCGATTGCAAATCGAGGCAAACTGAGGGTGATCCACATTGTTGGGGAGGCGGGGATTGGAAAAACCAGGTTGCTCCACGAGATCCATAGAAGGCTTCAGGCAGGGCAACACCAGGTGGGTTTTTTTATTGCCACCTGCCACTCTTTCGGTCGCTCTATCGCGTGTTCAGGACTTGCTGAGCTGCTCCGAGTGATTCTTGGAGTTGAGGAAATCGACGCACCTGCCATTGTGCGCCAAAAAGCAGAGCGTGCCAGGGCCTTGGGGCTCACCCCTCATGAGGTGGATGCGATCGCATCACTGCTTGGCGTGGCACCTTCCCACCAAGGAATTCAGGGCCAAAGATTGCTTGAGCTTGCCTTCATCAAAGTGGCCCTTCGCCTGGCCTCTGATCGCTTAACGGTGTTTGCTTTCGATAACGCCGATTATCTTGATGAGGAGTCCCAAGTTTTACTTTCGGCCCTTCTTCGAAACGAGGCCCGACTGATCCTCGTCTTTGCATCTCGAGAAAACCTGGCAGTCCCCTGGCGAGAACATCCTCATTGCACCATCATACCGCTTCGCCCATTGGGTGAAGAGGAAATCGCGCGCTTCGTCGTAAGCCGCCTTGGTGCTGAGGAAATTCCCCTTGAGCTTCTGCGCGAAGTTGCGTCAAAAAGCGGGGGAAATCCCCTTTACCTCGAAAGCTACATCAAGGCACTGCTTGACGCCCAAGCCATTGAAATCGCTCAAAACCGGATTATTTATCGCTCCCCACTCGCCACCCCCTTCCCAAGGACTCTGCGTGGCTTAATCGCTTCCCATCTCCAAAAGCTTTCTCCCCCCGAGCGCCTGGCCCTTCAAATCACTGCTGTGGCCGGAGGACGTATCACAGAAGCACTGCTCGCCAAGGTCTCTGGCAACCCCCCAGCAGTTGTCCAGGAAGCCACAGCTGCGCTTCTCAAAAAAGGATTCTTGGGCAAAGCAGGGCCCCATGAACTTGCGATTGCGCAAGAAATGGTTGGGGAAATCCTGCGAGAAGGCATCCCAAGCGCCAATCGCCGTGAAATGCACGCGGCAATTGCCCAGGCAATAGAAAGCCTCTATCCCACCTTCTCCGAGGATCTGCTCGACCGACTGGCCTATCACCACCGAGAGGCCGGAAACTGGCAACGCGCAATCGAAACATCCATCCAAGCTGCAGAGCGCTCTTTCCGCGAGCGCCCTCGGCTGGCCCTTTCCCACCTTGCCGCCGCCATCCAACTCGCTCAAAGCGCAAGGGAGCCAAACATCGAGCTGCTCCTTGAGCTCTATGCAAAACATGGCCGCATCGCCCTTGAAGCCCGTTTTTTGGGAGAGGGCGAAAAACAACTCCAAGCTGGGATCGAACTTGCGAAGGCCCAAGGAAAAAAGCGAGAGCTGGCTCTCCTCAGCCTGCTTCGAGGGCGAATTTTGGTTCAAGCCTACAAAATTGAAGAGGGCCTCCGCCACGTTGAAGAAGCCGAGCTGCTTTCGCGACAACTGGGAGAGCAATCAATCGAGCGAGATGCGATGATCGCCAAAGGAGAAGCCCAACTCCGAGTGGGAGAGCGCAAAAAAGCCATTGCCTCGCTTGAGCACGCTTTGCATCTCTGCATCTCGATCAAAGATCAAGAAGCCCATTTGCGCTCTCTTCTCTCTTTGGCCTTTGCCCATGCAGTGGGAGGAGAAGTCGAAGCAGCTTTGCAACGGATCAAAGAAGCCCGCGAATTTTTGAGCACTGCGCCAAACAAGGCATTTGAAAGCGAGCTAGAAGTGAACGAGTCAATCATTCACTTTCTTAGCGAGCAGTACGAAAAAGGCCTCGCTGCAGCCACAAGAGGCCTTGAAATCGCTAGAGAATCCGATCTTCCGTACTATATCGCAGTACATTCGCACAACATTGGGGATGCTTATTTACGCCTTGGAGATTTGAAGCGGGCCTTTGCCTCGCTCCATTACAGCCATGAGGTCGCTCGGGAGAACGGCTTTGAGCACATCCAATATGCCAATCTGATGGCCATTGGCCTGATCGACGCGATTTCTCTGGGCTCCGAAGATGGCATGCGCCAAATTGCAGAAGCCATGGCCTTCGCCGATTCAAGGCGTGCTGGGTGGCAAGCCATCCAAGCCCGCTTCTTTCTTGCTTTTGCCGAACAAAAAAGAGGCAAAAAAGAGCAGGCCAAACGCCTCATTCAAGAAGCCTTGCGTTTGGCCGAAACGCATGGCCTTTTCAACTATGCAGAAGAAGCCCGCAAGATGCTTATCCAAATTGAATCCAACCAAGGCATGCGCCTTGGCCGCCTTTGCGCTCAACCATAACCCTTCCGATACCCCCTCACCCTCGCCTCAAATTTCTTTTTATTTGGAAAGCTGGAGTGTGGTGCGGTCCACGTCTTTTAACTGCGCCCCCATCCAAAAACTGACTCCAATAATGAGAGGCAATGCCAGCCCAAACAGCACCACCGCCAGGTAAAAGCCAGCCTGATCGTTTCTCCGGCGCTCTTCTTCACGACTCATATTGGGTCTCTAGCACGCCCCTTTTTCTTGTCGACCATCTCCTCGATGCGCGCAAGGTGCTCCACTGCAACCTTCAGGTGGGGCCAGCGCGCAAGCACAAGTTGCCATCTCCTCCGGGCTTCCATGAGTAAACCCTCTCGTTCGGTCCATAAGGCGATATTGACGAACGGATTGGGATCCTCTGGGCTGAGCTCCGCTGCCCGTTCGAGGTGAAAGAGCGCCTTCGAAGGATATCCATCATCCAACCCAGCAAGGTGCATAAGTGCAACACCCAATCCGTTGTGCGCTTGCCCAAGGGAGGGTGCAATGTGCAACGCCCTTAAAAAAGCTTGGGAAGCCTCGAAGTATTCGCCACTTGCAACGAGGGCATTCCCCATCTTCAACCATGCGAGTGCTTGCCCGGAGTCAAGGTCCAATGCAACGCGATAACATTCAATTGCTTTGGCGATATCCCCCTCTTCGCGCTTGAGATCACCGAGAGCAATCCATGGTTTGGGGTCGCGAGGAGCCAAAGAAGAGGCCTTTTTGAAATCCTCCTCTGCTTCCCTGTGCTCCCCCAAATCCCGATGGACCAGACCGCGCCCCAAGTGGGCATGGGGGTGATTGCTTTCGATGCTCAGGGCCTTGTCATACGCCCGAAGGGCTTCCTCCACCTTCCCTCGAAGGTGCAGAATGCGCGCGCGGTTGATCCAAGCGATCAGGTCATCTGGCGCGCGGCCCGTGAGGTCTAGCCACTTCCTTTCGGCCTGCTCAAGCTCACCCCTCGCCTCAAAAAGCAAAGCTTCCCGATGCCCAAGGGCTTGCCCCTGGCAACCAAGTGAGCGCAGGGCATGAAGGTGCACTTGGGCCTTCCCAATATCACCAGCGCTTTGGGCAATCTCAATGGCCAGAGCGAGGGCCAAAGGGTGGGCAGGCTTAAGGCGCAAGGCGTGCTGGATTTCTCGCTCAGCATTTTGGAAGCGACCTCGCTCGTGGCTCAATTGTGCTGCAAGCAAGGCGAGATCGGGGTGCTCGCCGAGATAACGAAAGGCAGAAGCCAGTTCCTCCTCAGCCATTCGCAAGTCACCGCGCTGGAAGTCAAGCAAGGCCAAGGCGTAGTGGTAAAAACCCCGGACCTCCGCCCCTTCTAACCCAGCTTCCATCGCCTCTTCGAAAGCCAAAAGGGCTCCTTCTGCATCGATGCTTGCGAGCGCAAGCACTCGGGTGCACGGAGGGTGGAGCAATCCAATCCCCCTTTCAAAAGCCTGGCGGGCCTTTTTCTGTGAGGCAATCAAAAGCGCGATGACCGAAGCCCCACACACACCGATCGAAAGCGCAATGGCCAAAAACAGCTTGCGGCGGCTCACACGCTTTAAGTGAGGTGTCACCCAAAAACAAGGCAAATTTTTTGCCCTAGAAGATGAGCCCTGCTCTTACGCGCACAAGGGCAATCTCTGCCATGGGTTTTCCATTCTCATCGTCAAAAGCCCGTCCTGGGAAGAAAATCCCCCCTTCAACCCCGAGCTCAAGCCTGTTGAAAGAAGTGATCTCAAAGACACCGTTGATCGCCCCATCAAGCTCAACGCCCAAATCACGCCTTCTTGGATCGCCACCACGGTGATTGGCAACTTGCCCAAAGACCCGCAGGCGATATGGATCGACGAGATCGGCTGCTGCCCAGGCAACAACCGCCCCGAGCCGAAAATCCACAGAAGGAAGCGGGTGAATGAAAAGCCGCGGAAAAAGATAAATCGCACCAGAAACCCCTCCGTTTGTGGGAAGAAGCTCCGCTCCCCGCGCAGGGCGACCCACGAGATCGGCATTTTGGGCAAGCCACGCGCTCCTTGCGCTCTGCCAAGCGAGAACCTCTGGAAAAAGCACAAGACCAATGCGGTGGTCAGGGTCGATTGTGGCGCGGCGCTCCACACCATCTTCTGGGTTAGAATCGCCACTGGCAAAGCCAAGCTCCCAAAACACCTCCAAAAGCGTCGAACGGCGCGCCACTTCGATGGCGCCAAGAAACTGCTCGACAGAACGCGCTGGTAGCTCGACGCTACGGGTCATCGTCGTCCGGCCAATTGCTGCCATTCCCTCCGCACGCAGCTCGATGGTTCCGCCGCTTGGCTCACGCAGCTCGGTTTGAACAAAGGCATCGAAAACCGCGACATTGAGCTCATCATCGAGATGGTTGCGCTGATGCCTTGCTGCAAAAAACAAGGCGAGTTGCGTTCGATCGAATTCGATCAAGGAAGCGAAAAGCCCTTGAAAAGCAAGATCGCGACACCTGGCGTTGCGGTTTGGGCAAGGCCGTTCAAAGTCAGCAAGGAGATCCCAGGCCACCCAATCGAAAGCCAACGCGATGGTCCAAGGAGAATCGGCCCCCATGGGGCGCGTTGCAAAAAGCAAACGCCTCACCAAATCACCAAAACGATAGTCGCCAAAGGGTGGCCGCACTTCACCATCGTTGGCGACAAGGCCCATTCCCCAACGAAAACCCATCTGCCCAAGGCGAAAAAGCCCAATTGGGGAGCGCCACTCAAGGTAGAGGTGCCTCAACCGAACTCCGGGATAGCCATACTCATCGCGGGGGATGGCACTCGGACGAATCCCACTTGCAAGCTCGCCAAAGGCCACCCCATATAGCAAATCGAGCTCACCATGCAGGGTGAGAAAAGGTGATTGTGCTTTTTCTTCGAGCAATCCCAAGCGCCCACGCAAGCGCAACCATTGCTCACCAAACAAACGTTGGCCAAGGGTCGGACCTGGAAGCCGACGGAAGGGATCTTCGCTTGGCGGCGGAGCCATAAGAGGGATGGCACTCATCGCCTGGCCCCGCAGTTGATACTCACCGCCCACATCTGCCCCTATCCGCAACCCTTCTTCTTTTTTCGCTTGAGAAGTGGAACCAGATGTTCCTTCAGCATTTGCCTCCGAGGTGGACGCAGGGGGAGAAGGCGCTTCTGCAAAAGCGACTCCGGAAAGCCCAAACACAACTGCAACAGCAAAACCCTTGTGCCACACACCTGCTCGCGGCATCCGCCCGAAACTATCCCACTTTGCTCCTTCTGTCTCGCTGGTCTTCATTAAAGCCATGAGATTGCTAAAACCTTGGAGTGCCTTTGGCGATGCCTCGAAAAAATCCCCTCTCACTCCCTTCTTTTCAACCCAACCTTTGGCTTTTGCTTTTATGCGCCGGAGCTTGTCATAGGGATAAAGCAGTGCCCTTTCAGTCAAAACCAGAGGAAAAGCCATCACCTTCAACGACCCCTTCGCCCTCTCCACCCCCCATCACCTTTTTTCAATTCCCAGAAGGTGCCTTGGCCATCCGCGTCGAAGGCGAAGCGATCGAGTGTTCAGATCATGTCATCTACGCAGCAGCAAGCAACGACTTCGATGAAGACGGAGATCGAGATGTCCTTTTGCTCACAACCAGCATCAATCGGCAAGCCGTCGCCATTCAGCTCGCCGAACGCACCGCTTCGGGTTTCGAAAGGCGCGATCCGATTGTCACAGACCAGGAGTACCTCAGTTCAAGTCATCACCCAGATGGTGCACCCGGTTGCACCCTCGAAAGAGCTTCCTGGTCATCCCTTTCACCCTCCATCCTTTCCGCCGACATCAGAGCAAGGTGTGAAGATGGTCAGACCAGCCTTATCATCCGATGGCCCGTTGAAATCCGTCCAAGGATCCGAGTGCTTGAGCGTTTCACCCTCGCTGCAAAAGACGGAGAATCGCTTGAACTCGAAGCCAAAGATCGGGATGAGGACGGCCGTGAGGACTTGGTGATTCAGCTGCAAATCCAAGGCGTAAAAGATCCAATCCCCATCACCTGGATGAACCGGGCAGCTGGGTTAGCGATTGTCGAAGACGAGCCAGAATCGACAATCTTCACCTTCTCTCGCCGGGCTCAGGAGGCGATGCGCCGAAATCCCCGAAATGCCATTCTTGCCTCAGAAAACGCAATTGCTCTTTTCGAAACGCTTTGCCGTGAGGCCGAATCGCCTCGCTTTCGCGTCGCAGCCGGCTGGGGTCTCTCCTGCGGCAAACGCGCCCCCGGCAAAGCCTACGCGCTCCATGCGATCGCCCTTCTCCGTTCGCTGATCCCTCAACCACCCAAACCTTCGCGTTCAAAGCGCAATCAACCCTCTCAACCACCCAAACGTTCCCCATTTTCAATCGCTGCATCCGCTCTTCGGCCCGCGATTGAAGCGTTGATTCACCTTGAAAATCCCATCCTGGAGATCCAGGAAAGCGAGCGGAAATCCTTGCGAGAAGCAATCGAAGCCCTCTTCCCAACCAAACGATTCACCGTTCATCACCTTGTTCAATCTGCACCCCTCCCCTCACCTCTTCCCCGCCTCTCGAGCATTGTCTTCGTTGACGATTCGCACCTGCTCCTCAGGGGTGATCCGCCCCGCCTCTTTGAATTGGGTGAAATACCTGCCGAAATCACCCTTATCGATGAAATGGGAATTCAACGTGTTCCCCTGAGACTCATCGACCATCACCTGCGCAATCCAGAGGGGCAAGCAGCGGTTGTCGGGATCGAACAAAATTGCAAGGGATTTGTTGCAACGATTGAAAGCATACCTCAACCTTCCTTGGCCCTCTTTGGCCCCTTCGAACAACCATCCACCAGGGTTTCCATAATCGTCGAGCCCCGTCCTGCATCACCCTCCTCTGGTTGTCCTGAAGTGTTTGCACCAGAGCTCCGCCGCCCAATCCATTTTCTGCTCCCTGTCGGATGGAGCTCCCAGGGGCTTCTTTTCGCTCGAGGGCCATCGCTTCTGCTGGCCCCCATCCCCTCATCATCCGACCAATCACCTCGCTGGCTTTCACCCACCGATCGCAGCCCTGCACCCATTCCTCACCCAGGTCCATTGCTCAGTGACCTGAGCGCTTACACCCTTGCACTCCCATTTGGTGTTTTGGTCGTTGATCGGGTGGGAGATCGCATCGAAATTGTGCGAGATGAAGCCGATCCCCCCTCTGGCTTGCCCGTCGATGCGGCGATCTCTCCCTCTCGCCATCGCCTGGCCTGGTTTTGTGGGCATATGATTTGTCTAACCGATCTCGCAAGCCCCCCTGCTTCTCCCTGATTTGATTTCCATCGCCCCATTCACCCACCCCAATGCACGCAAAAGCGAGAATTCAGGGTTTTCCCCAATTGCCGACCCTTTGCGCTTTGAGAAGCTTTAGGGCATGATGCCAAGCAAAAAAAAGGAGTTGTTGTCTGCTTGTCTCCCCATCGCTTTGATGGTGAGCGCTTGTGAGTCTCCCCCACCCAAAGAAACGGACGCCTTCACGCCTCCTCGGCCAGACGCCTTTCAAGAAGCCGATGCCTTGAGAGAGGATAGCGCCCCCACAAGCGATGCACCCCCTCCTTTGGCTGACAGTGGCCAAGACGGCGCGGTGACGGATGCCCCCATGCCACGCATCTGCATGCCAGAAGCGAGCGACTACCCTGGCAGCAGCGACTACGCGTGCCCCTCGGTCCGCACTGCAAGCATGTGGCCCCGGATCGGCGCAAGCATCGGCACGATTGCACGCATGGAGCAGTACGAACAAATCGCGGGGCGCCTTTTCGATCCGGGACGCGATCCCACACCTGATGACTTCGACCAAGCCCGCACCACCTATGCTGTTTCAGAAGGGCTTGGCAGCCGCGTCTCCCGTCGCTTTGACCTGCACTACCCCATTCCGCCACCTCCGGGAGGAAGCGTTCGCTTTTGCCAGGACGAATCGATTTGGCGCTCTCATCCCCACTTTTGTGTCGGACCAGCCACCCTCAATCCCATCATCCTCGACATGTTCCAACGAGGAGCCACAGGAGATCCCAGTGAATCCCCCCGCGCCTACGCCGCACGAATCGAAGCAGCCCTCGTGTGGTTTGTGTACACAAGCGTTTACAAAGAAATCACGACGTGCGCCTACCTTTTCCCTGGAATGGACGGAAAACGCGAGGACTGCGACTCCGCGTGGGCCTACTACACAGGTGGGCGGGAACGCTCGGCCATGCCTTCTGAGGAAATCGCTTTTGCACGCGTGGTCCGAAGCATAAGCAGCCTTGCCCATGAGCGGATCCTCGATGGCATTTGGGCCGCTCGCTGCTGGCGCGACATGGAAGACCGGAGCCTCATGGAAATGGGCCGACCCCTCATGCCTCTTCCAAGCCACACGATGCCCGAGGCCCTGATCCACCGCTCCCTCTTCGAACGCGCGCGCAGCCAAACCGACCGGGCCTTGCTGTACGCCTTGAGCCAGATCCTGATCCACCGCCTCGAGCGCCTCCGCAGCACAAGCGGTGCCGAACAAAGCCATCACCTCGCTTTCCTCCGCACCCTCCTCGCCCCCATTCCTGCCCGCACCATCCGCGTGGATGGCACAGAGGTGTCCTACCCCGCCCGCGAAGACCCCCTCATGGATCGCCCAATCCGCGAGCGTAACCCCGCAAGCGCCGATTTCATCCGCACCGAGATCCAAAAAGCACCTGGGATGATCGACACAAATGGCATCATCTCTCGCTTGAATGAGGCCTTCCCTTGCCCTTAGTCAGCCCCTGGCCAAATGAGAAAGTGGGCGCATCACCCATTTTGCACCATCGTTTTGGGCTGTCTTCTCCCGAATCATTTTTTCGCACAACCAATCCTTGCACAACAACCAACCAAGCATCACCAATCCGATGCAACCGCTGGTCTGACAAGCACACAGTCAAGCTCCTCAT
This sequence comes from Sandaracinaceae bacterium, assembly GCA_025056955.1. GTDB lineage: Bacteria > Myxococcota_A > Polyangia > Polyangiales > Sandaracinaceae > JANWYL01. The sequence goes on from JANWYL010000009.1 coordinate 16,595, forward strand.
CATCACCCACCCAACCAAAAGGCATCACCCCTCAAAGACCCGAAGGAAATAACCAGCCCTCTCGCTCCAAACACCAAGCCATTCCTCCCAGTCATCGCGCATCACCCCTCTCTGATTTTGATTCCACCTCTTCTGAAGCAGAGAGCGATACACCATCCCTTTTTTCGGTACGTGCTGAAGTCGAGCGCGATCGCTTTGCGGCCCCAGGGCGCGCAAGCACCGAAGTGCGGCGCGAAGAGATGCGCGAGCGCCTCGCCGCTTCAGCCCCAGACGCACTCAGATGGGTGCCAGGTGTTTTCGTTCAACAGACAACCCACGGTCAAGCGAGCCCCTATGTTCGCGGCGTTACGGGGCAGCAGGTCCTTCACCTCTTTGACGGTATCCGCCTCAACAACGGCATCTACCGCCAAGGGCCAAACCAGTACTTTTTCACCGTTGATGTCGGTAGCCTCGAGCGCATCGAAGTTCAACGCGGAAGCGCCTCAACCCGTTGGGGCTCTGATGCGTTGGGCGGCGTGGTGATCGCCGTTCCACTCGAGCCACACCTCGACCCCCAGCGGGACGGCTTTCACCTTGAAGGCCGTATCCTTGGGCGTTTTGGTACACAGAGCCCAAGCATTATCGGCGGTCTTGACGCAGGAGGGCGCCTCGAACTCAATGCGCAAATCGGCCGCCAACTTGCCATCCTCGTCGGTGGTGGCTACCGCCATGCCGAACCCCTCCAAGGGGGTGGTGTGCTCCATAACCCATTGGATGGCCAACCAACACTCGTCCCCCTTGTCGAGAAAGACGGCCGCACCCAACGGGGAACTGGCTTCCGATACGGTGTTTTTGATGGCCGCCTCGTCTATCAACTCAACCCAGAGCTTAGGTTGATCGCAGCGATTTACGGGTTTCGGCAGTATGACACCCCTCGGGCTGATCGCTGCCCACCTCCCATTGGAAATGAGCGGGATTGCACTGTATTTCTTGAACAATTTCGCACCCTCACCTATCTCGCTCTCCGAGGGAGTGCAGGCCCGCACCTTTCAGAAATCGATATCACCTTTAGCTACCAACGCCACCACGAAATCCGTGAGCTTCGAGAAGCTGCGCTCTTTGCAACCACCCATTTTCGCGACAATGTCGATAGCTTTGGCATATTCGGCCGCTTCGCCTCATCACCCCTCTCGATCACCCCTCAAAGCTCAATCACCCTGAGGTGGGGGGGAGATTTCACCATCGATTCCCTCCGGTCTTCTGCATTTCTCATCGATCGCCTGCTCATGCGCACGCGGGCGCTCGCAAGAGGCCTTTATGCTGACCGCAGCCGTTTTGGAATTGGTGGGATCTTTGTGGAAGGAGAACTCGCCTGGGAGGCCTTTCGCTTTCGTTCTGGCTTCCGCTGGGCCTTGGCCTTTGTAAGGGTGCCTGGAAACGAGCAAGCCTTCACCCAACCCCTGCGTCTCGACTTCCACGGCGCAGTTGGTCGCCTGGGCCTCGAATACCGCCCTGACCCAGCCTGGGCCCTCGCCCTCAATATCGACCAAGGCTTTCGTCCCCCCAACCTCGATGATCTCACCTCTCGCCAAATCATCGGCCCTGGCTTTCAATTCGAGAATCCAGAACTTCGACCAGAGCGCTCAACCACCTACGAGATCGGCATGCGCCTCCGCGAAAACAAGCTGGCTGGTGCCCACTCCCTTTCGATTGACTTTTGGATCTTTGCGATGGAGCTCGAGCACCTCATCGCCCGCGCACCCAGGCAAGCCATGGATTGCCCCCCCGATTCTCCCGAGTGCCGCACTGCATTTTCACGCTTCCAGGTTGTCAACCTCCCTGGCCCATCTTGGATTCTTGGCAGCGAACTCGCCATCCGCTTGCGTTTGCATTGGGGAATCGATCTCAGCACCACCTTCGCTTTTGCCTGGGGTGAGGGCCCAAGCCCTGAACTGACGTCCCGCGAGCGACTTCCCCTTTCCCGCATCATGCCTCCAAACGGAACAGCTGAAGTGCGCTACACCCACCCAGATACCCAGCTTTTTGGGACCATCGCCCTGCGTTGGGCCGCTTCCCAAGACCGCCTGGCCCTCTCCGACCACTACGATGCCCGCATTCCCCTCGGTGGAACCCCTGCCTTCGCTGTCTTCGACCTCAGGGCTGGATGGAAACTCGAGCCCCATCTCTTCATCAACCTGCTTTTCGAAAACATCTTCGACCAAACCTACAGGGTGCATGGCTCAGGCATCAATGGGCCAGGCCGATCCCTCATCCTCCAAGCAGAAGGGAGATTCTGATCGATTCACCTTCTCAATCCCCAACAGAACCAGGGCAAACCATCTTTTCCATGGCACGGCGGAGCGCTTCCTCAAACCAGGTGCTTCTTGTGTCTTTTTGCGTCACTGCCCTATTCAACCGATCTGGGGTTGAAACCAGAAGCAAAGACCGACGGGCACGGCTGATTGCTGTGTAGACAAGCTCCCGCTTCACCAAGTGAGGTGAATCATCGAGCAAAATCAGAAGCACCTCATCGTATTCGCTCCCCTGTGCTCGGTGAACCGTCATTGCATACGAGCGCTCAACCAGGTGGGAAACCAATGAGAAGGGATAATTCAACGAAGCATCCCCCCCCTTAACCAAAAGCCGCATAAAAGCCACCCACATCTGCCCCCTCGAATCACGCCACGCCACACCAAAATCGCCATTCCACAGGGACAAGTCATAGTCATTGCGCACAACGATCAGGGGGTCCCCTGGCTGAATCGGATGGGTGCGTGGCTGCCTCCGCCTCCAACTCACGTACTCGCTCAAAAAACGATCAACCCGCTCAACCATTTGCCGGCTTCCACACAAAACCCGTTGCCTGGAAAAGCGCTCAAGCACCCGAAAAGGCAGACCTGACCCCCTTTCGACCCCATCGAGGGAATCGCCAAGAAAGTGACGTTCCGCCCAGGCCTTCAAGATTGCCTCAAGTCCCTTTTCTTCCTTGAGGCAAACAAAGTGCGCCCCTCCCCGTCCCACAAGTCTTGGCCCCTCTTCCTCGCTTGGCTGGAGAGGCACTTGCCCCTCAAGGCAGCGGCGTGCGGCCTCAAAAATCGAACGACCGTGAGGGTCTTTGGGATCCATCCGATGGCTCTCATCGAGCTGAATGCACGTGATGCCCTTGATTCGGCTTTGGAGGAGGTCCCTCAGCACCGCTCCTGCTTCCACCGGTGGCAGCTGATCGGGATCGCCGATCAGCACCAAGTGGGCCTGGGGCAAAAGCGCCCCAATCAGTTGATGAAAGAGCTCAATCCCAAGCATTGACGCCTCATCGACAATCACCAGGTGCTCGCTCAAGGGCCGCTCAAAGTCAGCGATAAACTCCCCGCTTCGGCGTTGCCCAAGCAAACGGTGAATGGTCATGGGAGGGCGCAGGTGCTCGAGCAGAAGCTTATCAAGGGGATCATCGCTCTTTTCGAGGGCACGCCGCAGGGCCTCTCCCATGCGATCGGCCGCCTTGCCAGTGGGCGCTCCGAGCGCAACCCCTGAAAGCCAACGAAGCAAGTCCTCTTTTCCTTTGCGGCGTGCTTCAACACGAAGAAGAAGGCGCAGGGCCTGGGCGACGATCGAAGTTTTCCCCGTGCCTGGCCCTCCTGTGAGAAGCACGAAAGGAGCCTTGGCCATTTTGAGCACGGCCTCGCGCTGCTTGGGGGTGAGCCGGATCGGGCCACGACCCCCTTCAAGGGGCCGAGCCTCAAGGGCATTGAGCTCCTCCTCGAAGCATTGGTCTGAAAGGGATGTAAAAGAGGCCACAGAAGCCCTTTGAACGCGTTCGGCCGTAAGTTTTGCTGCGCGGCCATCAAGCCACGCAAAACGCCTCAGTGCCAAGCGTTGACCATCGAAAGCGATTGGCTTTTTGGAATCCTCAGGGCATCCCACAATCCTGGCCCATTGGTTTTTGAGCGCCTCAAGGATGCGCTCTTCGGCATTGCGATCGGCCAAAAAGCGGTGCTCAAGCAAATCCTTGAGCAATGGAGCAGTCGCCCCACGCAGGTGGCTCCAAATCAGCACCAAAAGCAAGCGCAAAAGCAGCTGCGGCTCATCCGGTTGCCCCAGCTCCCTTGCCAGCTCCCAAGCCAAAGTCAGGGCATGAAACTCAGCTGGTGTGTCTGCTTCCTTTTCAACCTCTTCAAGAAGTTGCTTGAGACCCTCCGAAAACGCCTTGCAACCCTTGCCCTCCTCCCCCCAAGCCCGACAGGCCACACCCAAAAGACTCGGCTTTAAGCTTTCACTCAGCACAAACACTAACCCCTTTCTCAAGCTCGATTTGCGCTGCCTTGGAGGCAGCAAAAAGTTCCTCCCACTGCTCAAGCACCTCTGGCGATGGACTCAATTTAACCCAATGAAGCTTTTGGGGATCTCTTAAAAAGACGTAAATCACAGAACCTACTTGTTTAGGCACAATGCGCCAAGAAGCAATTGCGTAAATCGCCGCCTGAAGCGCATATTCGTGCTTCACATGATCTATTAATTTTTGAGCATCCCAAGATGGCAAGTGATCTGTCTTCCAATCGACAATATGATAAGCACTGCCATCAAAGAACATCAAATCGAAAACACCTTTCATAATCAAATGGGTTCCGTTAGGATCAGCAATTGAAAAAGCAAAAGGCATTTCTGCTGAAAATGGCTTATTTTTCAAAAAAGAAGCAAATGTTTCGCTGGATCCAAAAAGGTCGGTGGTTGTGTACAATGCACGGTGGGCAAGCGCGATCGCTTCATTCACACCCGCTTCATCAAGCCAGATGCCTTGAGAAAGGCGCTGAATCTCTGAGTCCTCTTTGAAAGATTGAAAGTCACAAGGATCAAGTCTGCGACGGTTTAAGACAAACTCAATCAGCTGATGGGTTAACCTTCCGACAAAAGCCCCATCGCGGCTCGTATCCTCGATTTCATCAGAAAAAATTTCGATGGATGGCGCAAGTGTTTTTTGAGTGCTCTTTTGCAGCCTGGACTTGATTTGAGAATAGCTTAGCCTCTCAAAACCAGCATGCTTTTCGAAGATGCGTTCAATCTCGTCATCAGAAAGCCTTTCACGCTTGAAATCCTCCTGTGGGCCAGCCGAGTGGAAATCCACCTTTTTTGGCCCTATTGTTCCGCTTGAAATATCAATCTGCTTAAAGATTGGTGAGCCATTGAAACCATTTTGATTTTGCTTGAACAGCGCTTGGAGCCGCTCATGGAGGATTGCGTAGACTCCCCCTCGATTGTTTTTCCCTTTTTGCTCATTCTCTTCTTGCAATTCGGTAAAAAACGGCAAATAGAGCCGGCGCTTTGCCCGAGTCATTGCAACATAGAGCAAGCGCTCGGATTCCATGATGGTTTCCCTCTTATAGGCCTCCTTCACCGATATTGGGCCTTTTTCGTTTTTAAGCCAAACGGTGTCTACAGGAGAATCAAAAGCCCAAGCCACAATGCTCGTTTTGTTTGTATGTTCTTCGACCTCGTGAAAGGTTTTTATCTGATCGCTATGGTAATAAGCAAACGAAGGAAGTGCATAGATAAACACGATTTCTGCTTCGAGCCCCTTTGATTTATGCATCGTCAAAAGCGAAACGGCATTCTGACCACCCTCGCGCGCAATGTGATCTTCCTCTGCAGCATCCCGCCCATCAATCGCTTTGGCCAGTCGAGCAAATACCTCTTCTGGCATCATGAGGCGCTCGCTCGTCCATGCGAGCAAACGATCTGCAATTTGACGGCAAATATTGAGCGATTGAGGAGGTAGGGGTGCTTCTTCAAAAATCGAAGCAAAAAGTGCGGGATAGCGGCCTTGCAGAGCCAGCTCAGCCCAATTGTGGAGACGCTGAAGGGCCTCATCCTCCGGGCCAAGGGTCCGGAGGGTTGGCAGTTGAGCGAGTGAAAAGCCAAAAAACGGGCCTGCAAGGGCACGGGCCACGCTGCTCCGATCGTGCGGATAGGCAATCGCTTCCAAAAGCTCGCACATCCAAAGGGCCTCCATGCGCTGAAAGATCCCGCTTTCGCGGTGAATCAGGTAAGGAATGCGATGTTTTTCGAAAGCCTTGGCAATTTCATTGATTTCACTGCGCTTTTGTGCCAAAACGAAAATGTCCTTGTATTCAATCGATCGTTTTTCGTTCTGGCAATTGCTTGAAAAATAAAAATCACCACTCACTAAGTTTTGAATTTCATAGCACATCCATTCCAGTAGTTTCTTATTTTCATTGCTCCGAACAATTACAATTGGCTCAAGTTCAATTTCACTGTTGTTTTCCACCTGTTTGATGGTTTGCCGCCCACGCGCCGCAGAGGGCTTTTTCTTATAACCTGCAAGTCCACTTGTGCAGCCACCGCAATTCGCCTTAAAAATGTGATCGAGCCCATCGAGCAAGCATTCATCTGTTCGATAATTTGTGTCGAGTTCAATGTATTCCGCATTGAGTGCGATGAGCTCCTCTTTGGCTTTCTCAAAAATGTGCACATCTGCGGAACGAAACCCATAAATCGACTGCTTCGCATCACCGATAATGGTCAGCGAATGTCGTTGTTCAGTTGAATCAACAAAAATACTTCGAAATATCTTCCATTGAAGCTCATCGGTGTCTTGAAACTCGTCGATGAGGGCATATTCATACTTTTCGCGAATTTCTTTTAATTTTATTGGATCTTCAATCAACTCGGCAGCGCGAATCAAGAGATAATCGTAATCGACTTCACCCTTCTCCTGAACAATCCTTTGAATTTCTTCTTTGACTCTTGGTAGGAGTGTCTCTGAAAGAAAAGGCAAGTAGGAGCCAAAGGCACGCATAAGAGTTGGGTAAAATTTTTTCTTTTGAAGCGAGCGCTTATGCTCTTTGAAAAGCTTAAAAGCCTGCCTCCACCCAGGCCAATCGAGGAGTTCTTGTTGAGTGGCTGAGCGCGCAAGCAAGGATTCGAGCTCAGAGAGCTCCTGGCCATCAAAGGCATTTTTGATGCCCCCATCACTTGAGCACCAGTTGAGCAGCGCTTGGGCCACAGCTTGGGCTTCAAAGTGGGGCTTGCGCCGCTCCGGAGGAATGGACATCCAACGGTACATTTTTTGGATTTCGGATTTGGCGTTGTGGCTGTTCAGATCGCCTGCAATGAGGCCAAATGCCGAGGCCAAGGCTTGGGCGCCGGGGCGGCCTGGGATGAGGTGTTTTTCGATCACGCGGGCCAGTGCTTCCCGAAAAAGAAGAGGAAGTGAATTGGGAACGATTTCAAAACCAAGGCGCCCCTCCTGAAGTGAGTATTCCATCAACAAGCGACGACAAAAGGCATGGATGGTCGAAATCGAAACCTTTTCAAAAGCTGCCTGGTGCTTGCTTGATCCCCCTGCATACAGGCGCCCTCGAATCCGTCGGCGCATCTCATGGGTGGCCTTGTCAGTGAAGGTGACAACCAAAATCTTTTCAGGATCCACCTCCTTCAGAAGCCAACAGATGAGCTGCTCGAGGGTGTAGGTTTTCCCCGTTCCAGCTGAAGCCTCAATCACGAGATGTCGACGCTCCGAAAGCGCCTGAAAAGCCCGCGCAAGGGGAGAAGCCGAGACCTTGCAGGAAGAATTCACACCCAAAGGCATGCGTGAATCACCTCTATGCCTGGCCCTTTTTTCTTTCTCTAGAATTGAAGAAAACTAAGCAAGCCGAGGCATGCCATGTCAACGATTGAAAGCGTTTACAAAGAAAAGAGGTTTTTTGAGCCACCTCCATCCTTTCAAGCCCAAGCGCAGATCTCAAGCATGGAGGAGTACCATCGCCTCTACGAGCGCTCAATCCGCGATCCGGATGGCTTTTGGCTGGAAATGGCCCGCGCTCTTTTTTGGTTCCGCTTCCCCAGCCAAGGCCTAAATGCATCAAATCCCCCCTTTTTTAAGTGGTTTGAGGACGGAACAACCAATATTTCCGTCAACTGCCTCGATCGCCACCTCGAAGGCCCCAGGCGGCACAAGGCCGCAATCATCTTTGAAGGCGAACCAGGTGATGTGCGGGTGCTCACGTACGCGCAGCTCCATCGGGAAGTGTGCAAAATGGCCCACGCCCTCCGTCTCCTCGGCGTCGAAGCGGGTGATCGGGTCGCAATTTACATGGGCATGGTTCCAGAAGCGATCATCGGCATGCTCGCTTGCGCGAGAATCGGTGCAGTCCACACGGTTGTTTTTGGCGGCTTTGCGCCAGAAGCGCTGCGAGACCGCATCAACGACGCCCAAGCCAAAGTGCTCCTCACCCAAGACGGTGCTTGGCGCCGAGGCAATCTCATCCCCCTCAAAGCGAATGCCGATCGCATTCTGGGTGAAACGCCAAGCGTGCGGCACGTGGTGGTCTACCGGCGCATTGGAAACGAAATCTCTATGATTCCAGGACGCGACCACGACTGGCATGCCTTGGTCGAGGCCCAACCCCGTCACTTCGAGGCACCTGAACTTCCGGCAGAACATCCTTTGTTCATCCTCTATACTTCCGGC